>NZ_JAUBQD010000067.1:0-35300 GCF_036701085.1 Microcoleus sp. Pol7_A1 | reverse complement strand
CTCACAGTCAATATCAGCGATAACGATAACTTAGGCGATGTCACAACCTTGTCCCAAAAGTCAGTAATCGGTTTGACAGACTCCGACGATCGCGTCACAGGATCGGCATTAAACGACATTATCCACGCACGCCCCGGCAATGACTATCTTCATGGCAAAGCAGGAGATGACTTGCTTTACGGACAAAAAGGGGATGACGGTATCAGCGGCGGTGATGGCAATGACATTATTTTTGGCGGCCAAGGGATTGAATTTATTCAGGGTGACGGCGGTATTGACTTGATTTATGGAGGAAAGGAAAACGATCGCATTTACAGCGGCGATGGCGACGATATATTGTTTGGCGACGGGGGCAATGATTACTTATTTGGAGAAATTGGTGCCGACACTCTCACAGGCGGATTGGGTTTTGATGTGTTTGCGATCGCGATCGATACTGGTGGAACAGACGCTTCCGCCGCTGATGTGATTGCTGATTTTACCCTCAATCAAGACAAAATTGATTTAATTAGCCCCCTTTCTTTTAGCCAGTTAAATATTTTTCAAGGAACCGGCGCGAATGTTCGCGATACTATAATTCAGTATCAGGTAACAGGGGAATATTTAGCTGTCTTGAAAGGAGTCACTGCCAGCAGTATAGTTCAGGCAGTAACTTTTTAGACTTCGTATGTTGTTGCGCTTTAGCGCTAAAGCGCAACAACATACCTACCCGATTTCGATCGCCTAGTTTGTAGGGTGTCTCAGCAGTCGATCGCACTTTTGCTTTGATTGTCAGGTATATAGAACCCATTTGAGATCTTTTTACGCGGTGGCTAGTCGTTTGAGCATCAGCCGAATAAAACAAAGCTGGAGCTTGGCGTTGGAACGAGCCAGTGTACGGTCAAAGTTTTTGACCAAGCTTTTACATCTTTCCACCCAAGCGTTTGACCTCTCAATCACCCATCTAGCGGCAACAGGCACAAATCCAGATTGTCCTTTAGCCTCTTTTTCGGCTTTCGATGGTTTGGCTGAGAGTTCAAATTGAATCTTAGTCATGATCTGGGGATAAATATCTTCCAAGGCTTGAGTAAGTTTTTCCGGGTGATAGCCGTTATCTAGTAAGATAGTGGTCTTAGGCAGCGAAGCCGGTTTAGATTGGAAATAATCGATGTTTTGCTCAAACATTTCAATCAACCCTTGGTCGTCAGATATGTTAGCTTTGGTGCAATGAGTGAAGAAAGGAAAGCCCAGGATATCCACTGCCAGATGTCTTTTGATGCCAAAGCGTGTATTTGTAGAAACAAAAACCTTTCGACTCAACACTAGCATTACAAGTGTTTTTTACCCATGAGTGAGTCAACTATTATCAATGTCGTCCACTGTGGTTTTTTTTGAGCAAGTTCCGCGCACCTTGCTATGTAATGTTGTCAGGATCTGATCTAGCGCGCCGTCTTCACACCAATTTTGGTAATGCCAGAAGACAGTGGAATATGGCGGTAGATCCCTGGGTAAGTCAGACCAATTACAACCGTTCTTGAGTTGATAAAGTATACCATCGAGGATTTGTCGCTTTGTCCACACAGGTGGTCGAGTTTTTTTCTTCTGGGGCAGTAATGGCTCGATAATTTCCCACTCTTTGTCGCTCACATCGCTGGAATAACCCATTTTCAGCCCTGACCTGTTTGATTTGATCTAGATATTGTTGATTTTACTCGATTGCCCAAAGATCTCAAATGGGTTCTATAGCAATCCTCCCATCATTTATGAATTTCTTACGGACTCCCCGCGAGTTCGGGGAGGGTTGGGGTGGGGTAAAAAATTTACGACTCCTGCAAGGATCGCTATAGCAACCGCTTAATTTAAATTGTGTAGCCTGTCTTTGATTTTTTTGCGAGTCCCCAATGCAGACTGACAGCGTTCCCAATAAATTTTAGCAACGCGATCGCCCTGATTCTGACGCCAACACTCTGAAAACAGCCACGCCGCTTCAGCCACATTCCCTTCCGAGTAAATCGCCCTAGCTTCTGCAAACAATTTCAGCGTAGCTAACTTGCCCTCTTTCATTGCTAGCGGGTCAGCATCAAACACCTCATAAACCGTCACAGCTTCGGATTTTCCCTTGACTTTTACCGTGTCGAGAGTGCGGATTCCGTACTGGGATGGATTTTTTAGGCGCGAGTAAGTTGGCTGGGTAATTAATAGAGAAACCCCATAATTTTTCGTCAAACTTTCCACGCGAGAAGCTAAATTCACCGCATCGCTGATGACAGTCCCGTCCATGCGATTTGGTCCTCCCACCGTTCCCAGCATCAAAGAACCCGTATTAATGCCAATTCCAATCTGAATCGGCGCACAGCCCGAGTTAGCGCAGTATTCATTGTATTCAGCGAGACTGTGCAGCATAGCAATTCCCGCTTTCACCGCATGATCCGCCTCACCGCTAAACAGCGCCATAATCGCATCGCCAATATATTTGTCGATAAACCCCTTATTTTCATTAATGACGGGTTCCATGCGAGAAAGATAAGAATTGATAAATTTGAAATTATCCTCCGGCGTCATAGTTTCCGAAAGCGTGGTGAAGTCGCGAATGTCGGAAAACAGCACCGACATTTCTAACTGCACTTGGTCGCCCAATTCCACATCAATGATGCTTGATTTCTCTAAAAACTGGAGGAATTGATGGGGAACAAATCGCTCGTAAGCTTTGTTGAGTTGAGCCAGCCTGCTTTCATTTCCGCGTACTTCTGTATAAAGCTTAGAATTTTGAATCGAAATCGCCGCTTGTCCAGATAAAACTTTTAATATTTCCACTCTTTCTGGGGTAAAAGCTCCCGCTGTCAAATTATTTTCTAGGTAAACAATACTAATGATTTGAGATTGATTAATCAGCGGCACACATAAAATTGATTTAGGCTGATGCTTTCGGATGTGGCGGTCGTTGGTAAATTGTCCCGATCGCGCAGCATCATCCAGTACCACGCTTTCTTGAGTGCGGCTCACATAATTGACAATTGCGGAGGAAAGTTCTTGACAGGTTTCAACGGGGATTGACTGCAACACGGTGACGAGTTCGTCATCGATTGTCCCTTCAGCTTCAATGAACAGTTGTCCCTGGCTTAACAAAATCAAATAGCCTCGTTGCGCCCCTGCATTTTCCATCAAAATTTTCATCAAGCTAGACAGTAGCTTATCTAGCATAATTTCTCCAGAAATCGCCTGAGAAGCCTTCATTACTGCGGCGATATCTAGATGATTACCCGAACCAGTTGTTGTCATTGCTACGGTAGTTTGAGTGTTGTTCCTTCCCGGTTGAGTTACCGCGAATAAGTGGGGATATCGCGTTTCTAAATCCGTTACCTTAGCAGTGGCTCCCCATTCAACATAACAATAATACGCCTCAAATATGTAGGCTTGAGCAACTTTTGTTTTGCCCCATTCCCCGTAGAATTTGGCTGCTAGTTCGTTAGCCAGGGCTTCGTCATTAACATATTTGTTTTCTTTGGCTCCTTCAATTGCGCGATCGTACATTTCAATCGCCTCGGCTTTATTGCCCAACACCCGTTGCCGTTCTGCTTCCACTAAATACCATTTATGCAGATAATTCATCGGAGCATTTTGCGCCCACTGTTGCAGCGTGCTTTGATGGGTTTCCACTAAGGCAATAATTTCTGTTTGCTCAATTGCTGGCTGTGCGGGAAAAAGTGCCAGGTGCGTCAGGGCGGCATAAAAATGAAAAATTGGAACAAAAGTCGATCCAGATACTCCCATCAAATACTGTTTGACTTGGGTAATGTGGTCTAGTGCAGCCGTATAATTTCCATAGCAGTAAGCAAGCAGCAGTTTGAAGATGCAGGCACAAGCGATCGCCGTGAATTCATTATCCTCATAGTGCTTGGGAATCATCACCGTTTCATCGTAGGCAGAGCCTATTAACAAATCCGGCCGAATACGGGTTTCCCTCAAGTTTTGCACCGTCTGCTGAATCATATCCAAATAAACCCGAGCAGAAGATTGTTTCAACTGCGCCATGACAGCCCTGTAACCTGCTATTTCTGGTTCCCAAGTGTCTAGTTCTACCCCAGCGAATAAATAAGTATAAAAACAAATATATATGTTGTAGCCAGCGTCTACAAAGTCGCCTGTTTCCATGCCCAACCTATAGCCCTCTTTCAGCGTCGGTATCGTTGCCAAAAGAGCTTCTTGGCGATGCTGAATCCAGCCACCAAACAAAAGCAGAATTATAGACTTGAATTCGGGTACATTGAACCTATCGAGCAAGTTCAGTGCCAGTCGCCCAAAGCAATAACCGGTTTCCACCTCTTGTAAAAAGGCACAGAACACCATCCCGTGCATCGCATACCCCACCGTCGATGCGGGCGCATTCCCAAAGGAGAGCGATAAACTCACCATCGTGGAGCTCAGCAGGGGCAGCAAACCGGGCATTCCCTGGAAAACGGGTGGAAACAACATACCAGACAGTTGCATAGCTGCCTGAGTCTGTGGATTTGTCATCACAGGTAGGTCAACCAATTTCTCAATCTTTCTGTCGCCGAGGGTGCCCGCAAGGGCTTGTAGCGCTTTGCCAATCTTGGCTTGATCGGGTTCGGCAGGGAGTTCAATCCCCAATTGTAAGAGTGCCTCTCTTGCTACTGCGATCGTTTCTAACACCTTGCTCTGGGCTGTCTGAGCGGCAATTTTAATTTCGTAAATTTTAACTCGATCTAAAATTGTTTGGGCTTCTTGCAAAACCAGTGCTGCCATGTGTTCCATACCATCAAAGTCACCATTCAAATAGGCAATTTCAGCAGCCGCAACATAGAGATTTAGCGCCAATTCATACTGATGTTGCCAGCATTGAGGTGTCAGTAGCTCAATTCCCGTTTGTAGATAGATATTTGCCGCAGCGTAGGCGGTAGAACTTCTGGCTTTATCTCCCGCTTCTAAGTTGAGTTGGGCTAAGGCTGAGCGTTCACTTAATCGATCGATCAACTCAATTCCTTTATTTAAATGCCCTACAATATCAAATAGTTTTTCTTCTGTTTCAATGTCAGAAGAATTTTGTAGCAGTAACTGTCCGATTTTGAGATGAGTAGCTTGTTTTTTGTCGTCGGGAATCAATGAATAAGCCGCTTGCTGGACGCGATCGTGCAGGAACTTATAAGTTGGATTAGGAACAGACTGATTCGGGGATATATCATCTGCTTGAATGAAGTTATAGCCTTCTGAAATCAGTAAAATGAGTCCTTCTTGCAAGGCTTTCCACAGCGCTGATGCCGTCGGTTCTGGTAGTTCTTCGTTGACTATTGCCAATGTCTCTAAATCAAACTGCGCCCCAATGCACGCGGCAAGTTTGAGCACATCCTGAGTTTCGGCAGGCAACTTCTGCAATTGCGCCGCCATAAACTCCACCACATCCGAGGCATCGGCAAATGTAACTCGATCGATATCGCACTGCCAATGCCGTACATCCCAGTCAAAGATAATTTGATCGTCTTCATACAACGACTTGAGGAATTGAGTAGAGAAAAAGGGATTTCCTTGGGTTTTTTGATAAACCAATTCTGTTAAGGGCGCGGCCAAGGATAAATTACAAATCAGCGTATCTGCTACCAACTGATTCAGATCTGCTAAACTCAACGGTTGCAGCGTAATAGTGTTCACCACTGCGCCAGACTTCACAATCTCATCCACCGTCAACATAAACGGATGAACAGGGGAGACTTCATTATCCCGATAAGCACCCAATACTAACAGATGCCCCGTATCCTCCATCAACAGTTGTAGCAATTTCAAAGATGCCGAATCCGCCCACTGCAAATCATCCAAAAATATCACTAATGGATGTTCGGCAGTAGTAAATACTTGCACAAACTTTTGCATCAGCAGATTGAAGCGATTTTGCGCTCCGCTCCCCGACAGTTCTAGCGCAGGACTTTGAGCGCCAATGATGCGTTCTAACTCAGGTATCACCTCAATTAGCACTTGCCCGCTATCGCCTACTGCTGCGAGAATCAGGGTTTTCCATATGTGTAACTGAGCGTCACTTTCTGATAATAATTCCCCCATTAATTCCCGAAATGCTTGCACAAATGCACTGAAGGGAATATTGCGTTGAAATTGGTCGTATTTGCCTTTAATAAAATAGCCGCGCTGTCGTGCGATCGGCTTATGCACTTCGTTCACTACTGCGGTTTTACCAATCCCAGAAAACCCAGCTACTAGCATCATTTCGGTACTAGCATTACGGACTCTTTCAAAGGCAGCTAATAGATTAAAAACTTCAGTTTCCCTGCCGTAGAGTTTTTCGGGAATCAGGAAACGATCCGTAATATCCAGCGTTCCCAATGCAAACAGATCGATATTACCAGTTGCTTGTAATTTAACGAGACAAGTGTCTAAATCATGCTTCAATCCCAAGGCAGTTTGATAGCGGTTTTCCGCATTTTTTTCCATCATTTTACTGACGATTTGGGAGACAATTCGGGGAATTTTTGGCTCGATTTGGTGCGGGGGTAATGGCTGTCTGGCAATGTGGCAGTGAACCAACTCTAAAGGATCTTCTGTTTCAAAAGGCAGCTTTCCTGTCAGCAATTCATAGAAGGTGACGCCGAGCGAGTAAAAGTCAGTGCGGTAATCGAGAGCGCGGTTCATCCTACCAGTTTGTTCCGGCGATATGTAAGCGAGAGTGCCTTCTAAAATGTTGGGGTTTTTCAGGCTCGGCGTTTCTCGCGTTAGCTGAGTAGAAATGCCAAAGTCGATAATTTTTATCTGCTCCGTCGCTGGATTGAATACTATATTAGAAGGGTTAATATCCTTGTGGATAATATTGGCGCTGTGAATTTGCCCTAAAGTTTCAGTGGTGGCAATAGCCAGCAGGAGAAACTCATTGAGGCTAAACTTTCGCTGCTGCATCCATATTTTCAACGATTCCCCGCCAAAGTCCTCCACAAACATCACGAGGCTGTTTTGGTATTTTTGCAAGTCATAGACTTGCACGACTCCCGCCTCTTTCAGCTCTCGGGTGATACGGTATTCGGTGCGGTAGCGTAGCAATTCTTGAGGCGTGGGGTAGCTTTCTTTGAGCAGTTTGAGGATGAGCGGTTGGTGATCCGCTTCCCGAAGGGCCCGGTAAACCAGAGAGTTGGCACTTTCGTAAAGCAGCTTCTGGACGGCAATACCTGGAATGGAGAGCATATTTATTTTTCTGGTAATAATTAACCTGCAGTCAAAACACACCCGGTTAGTTGCGTCGAGAATATCGCTTTAGAAAGGAACAAATTATGTTTGTATAACACACTCTTAGTTTTTCGGCAGCGAAGTGGCTTTCAGGTGGTCTGGCAGACTCAGGGTAAGGAGTTATAATGCCTACTTATCTAAGCCTTGTTAATTCTCAATTCCATAAATTGTCCCCCTTGCGGTTTTTCAAACATCGTTAAAAATGGGCACACCCACAGCGGTAAGCAAAACTTTAAGTTTATAGATGGTCGCAGGCAGTTTGTTCAAAACCCCAGATATCAAACGATTTCAGAAGAAACCACAGAATTGATTGATCGGCTTTTACTAGAAAAAATATCTTGAACCCGGATTGTCAGAGTCACGGGGGTGTCGCCCCGCTGGGTGCAATACTATAGTAATCAAAAATTGGTATCATATCATGTCCGGTCGATAAACCATGATAAAATCCAGAGGAGTACCCCTGTAAGATTCTGATGCCCAAACGAATTACGATCGCACCTCTTATGGCTGTCGTTTTGACCCTGTTTGGGATGGCCGCCTGTTCCACGACAACTTCGGCTCCCGATACTTCGACTCAAGCTAGTAAGCCGGAGAGCCAAGATTTGAATCCAAAGAATGCTGATGCTTACTACAAGCGGGGTTTTGCCTACTATCAGCAGGGGGAAACAACGAAGGCTATTAATGATTATTCTAAGGCGATCGAGCTGAATCCCAACCATGCTGACGCTTACTACAATCGCGGGTGGTTATACTCTATCCTGGGAGAAGAGACGAAGGTGATCGCTGATTATTCTAAGGCGATCGAGTTGAATCCAAAGAATGCTGATGCCTACTCCGGTCGGGGTCATGCCAAGTTTACCCTAGGGAAAAAAGCAGAGGCGATCGCGGATTATACTAAGGCGCTCGACCTTAATCCCAACCAAGCTGATGTCTACTTCTATCGGGGTATAGCCAAGGATAACCTAGGGAAAAAAGCAGAGGCGATCGCAGATTTTAATAAGGCGATCGACATTTTGCCCAAATATACTCCTGTTTACGTTCGTCGGGGTAATGTCAAGTCTGCTCTAGGGAAAAAAGCAGAGGCGATCACGGATTATACTAAGGCGATAGACATTAGTGCCACATATGCTGATGCCTACTACAGTCGGGGTAATGCCAAGTATGACATGGGGAAAAAAGAACACGCGATCGCCGATTATACTAAGGTGATAGACCTTGAACCCGATTATGTTGAGGCCTACAAAAAGCGGGGCTTAGCCAAGTCTGCCCAAGGGAAAAAAGCAGAGGCGATCTCCGATTATCAAAAAGCCGCTTACTTCTACAATAAACAAACAAACCGAGCCACTTATTACTGTAATAAACAAATAGACAAAGCCGCTAACTGCAATGAACAAACAAGAAGCAGAAGTGATTACCAAGATGCTCTTAACCAAATAAAAAAGTTATCGGCACAGTAGCGATAACCTGAAATAGGACTTACACTCATCAATCCGGTTTCTCTAAATAATCCTGGGTTTGGTAGCGAAAAATTAACCAAGAAACCGGGTTTCTGGCCTGGCCGTAGCGATACATAAAGAAACCCTGTTTCTCAGAAAATATTAGAATTTAGTAGAGAAAAACCTAGGAAGAAATGGACTGTCAAAAAATCATCAGCCGTGGCAGAATCTTGTTGAATCAGGCGGTAAACTTGATCGCACGGCTCTTTAGCGTCGTTTGGGGGGCACTCAGGTGGGAAACAGTCGGGTCACTGCATTTGATAAGCTCTTAGATGATTTTGATCTACTTCCTACTTCCGCCTACCCTTCCCGGCTACAAACTCGCGCAGCCGCAGTAAACTAGCCGTTTGCCCCAAATTCAGCGGCAGCAGCGACACTCCCTCTAACCGAGACTGCACCCAACCGTCGCCCCAATACCACTCATGAAATCCGTCAATTCCCTGACTCAATAACAGCCGGAGACAATTGTGCTCAGCAATATCAACTTGATGCTGAACTGCCACGGGGCCCAACCAACTCGTAAAGGTCAAACCTTGAGAAAATTCTTCCGGCAAACCGCTAGACAACTGCTGCGGCCACAACCACTGCTGCAATTGACTCGGACGCAACAAGCTGTCTCTAATGGCTGTTTCGGAAGCTTCAAGCTCAATCCGCAGGTTGCTTTGTTGAAAGTTACCGAGCATAAGAATTTTAGATATAAGTGCAAGTAACTTTAATGTAACTTATTGGACTGCTTCCAACCTGTTGCGGGCGGGCAAGATGCCCACCCCACAAGCAGAAAATTCATTCTTCGCTTCACAGGCCGTCGGGCCTGTTCATGTCCGGGCGGGCTCTGGGGCCCAACCCCTACTCCCCACAAACAGAAAATTCACTGTTTGTGGGGAGTAGGGGTTGGGCCTGTTCTTGACTGTATTACAAAATGTTCGATCGCACACCAGCGCACACCAGCGCACATCCGCGTCCATCCGCGTTCATCTGCGGTTAAAAATTTAAGATCTTCGATCGAAACGATCGCCCCAGACCCCCTTTTCGTATCGAACTGTTAAGGTCTGTTTCATTTCATTGAAATCTCTCCCCCATACCCCCACCGCATCCAAACTCCGTGATACCATCACACCTGAGTAATGCCTATAGTAAAAAACTGGAGAGAAAAGCTTTGACACTAAGGGTTGCAGTAGTAGGTTCAGGCCCTGCGGGTTCTTCCGCCGCCGAAACACTGGTAAAAGCAGGCATCGAAACATACCTATTCGAGCGTAAATTAGACAATGCCAAACCCTGTGGCGGGGCAATTCCCCTGTGCATGGTCAGCGAATTTGACTTGCCGCAAAGCATCATAGACCGCCAAGTCAGAAAAATGAAAATGATCTCCCCCTCCAATGTCGAGGTGGACATCAATATTGAAAACGCCCACGAATACATCGGTATGTGCCGCCGCGAAGTGCTTGATGGCTTCATGCGCGATCGCGCCGCTTCCTTGGGTGCAAAATTGATTAACGGCACCGTTCACAAATTAGAAATTCCCGGCAACAATACAGACCCCTACACTCTCCACTATGCCGACCACTCCGACGGCAGCGCCATGGGAATTCAGAAAACTCTGAAAGTGGATTTGGTAATTGGGGCTGACGGCGCTAACTCCCGCGTAGCAAAGGCGATCGACGCTGGCGACTACAATTATGCGATCGCCTTCCAAGAACGCATCCGCCTGCCGGAAGATAAAATGGCTTACTACCACGACTTAGCCGAAATGTACGTCGGCGATGACGTATCTACCGACTTCTACGCTTGGGTGTTCCCCAAATACGACCACGTAGCCGTCGGCACCGGCACGATGAAAGTCAATCAAGCCAGTATCAAAAAGCTGCAAGCAGGCATCCGCGCCCGCGCTGCCAAAAAATTGATGGGCGGTGAGATTATTAAAGTGGAAGCTCACCCTATCCCGGAACATCCGCGTCCCCGCCGGGTTGTCGGCCGAGTTGCTCTCGTAGGCGACGCTGCAGGTTACGTTACCAAGTCTTCCGGCGAAGGTATCTATTTTGCCGCCAAGTCTGGCCGGATGTGCGCCGAAACTATTGTGGAGATTTCCAATAAAGGCGCGCGCATTCCGACAGAAGAGGAAATTAAGATTTACCTGAAGCGCTGGGATAAAGCCTACGGCATTACTTACAAAGTTCTGGACATTTTGCAGCGCGTGTTCTACCGTTCCGATGCGACTCGCGAAGCTTTTGTGGAAATGTGTGCCGATCGCGACGTGCAGAAGCTCACATTCGATAGCTATTTGTATAAAACCGTGGTACCGGCCAATCCCTTCATTCAGATGAAGATTACCGCCAAAACCATTGGTAGCTTGTTGCGGGGCAATGCTTTAGCGCCTTAATTCCCTGGGTGTAAACGCACTTTGTATAAAAAAGCGGGCAGTCACAAAACTGCTCGCTTTTTTTTTAGATCTTACATAACGAATCGCGAAGGCGCTAAGGGCGCCAAGGAAGAGGAAGAAGATGAATTGTTAGTTCAAGTTCAATTGCACTAAGGTATCCGGTGCGAGGAAGTGGGAAATGTGATAAGCTCGCTCTTCTGTTTTTAGCAGGATTTTTTCGTAGAGGTAGCGCGTAGCTCGATCGCCCAAACTTTCTGCTTGTCCTGCTTGACGGCGCAGCAAACTGATAATAGCTTGTTCCGCAGTCAAATCGTGTTCCAGCATTTGGCGGCAAGAATACACGCCGTCTGGTTCCGGCTCGAAACAGCACAGTTCGGCTAACTTGCTAAAACCCGCTGCCGGTATGCCGCCCAATCCGTTCAACCGTTCGCCCAACTCGTGGACGCTATCTTGAGCTTCTCCGTAGCTTTCTTGAAAGAATTGGTGCAAGGAGTAAAATTCTGCCCCTTCCACCACAAAATGATGTTTTTGATATTGCAGGTATAAAGCCTGAAAACTCGCCAGCAGCGCGTTCATCCCTTCACAAACCGGTGCTGTGACTGAATGTTCCAACAAAATTGGGTTTTCAGCTATGTGGCCAAACGGTCTCAATGCACTCTGAGTCTCAGCCATGTGTGTTCTCCTCTCAATAGGCAGTTTTGTTGCCAATAGAGTCAGTGTAGCACTGTAAATTTACCAGTCAAGCAGGGTCTGCCTCGATAGTGGAAGATATTGTAGAGTATGAAATTTTTTTTCTAAACCTATTGAGAATAATTAGCAGTTGGGTTATGCTTTAAAAAGATCCTCGTTCTGAACGCTTCCTGAAAGTGGGGCGAACCTTCAGAAGGCAGAAAGCAGAAGGCAGAAGGCAGAATTTTTCAGGAAGGGCTTTTGACCATCCTTGACTTTCTTCTGAAATCTGGCTTTGAACTTCTGCCCGCTACCAGTCAGGGTAAAAATTAATGCAAATTATTACTGTTGTCAAAAAATGAATCCAGCAGATCCAGAATTAGAAGTTTGTGACATTGTGCAAGTTAGTTGGCTAGATAGGTGGCAAGTTTACAAACGCTTGCAAGAACTAGAAATTCCCTGCTGGTGTGCGGTTGACCAACCTTTGCGGGCAAAAGTCAACACTGTCAAACAAGCTGCTCAGTTAACGAGCGTGTTAAGGCAAGTCAGTGCCCCTCGGGGCGAACTGGTGCAGTGGCTGGAGTGCTGCTGGCAAATAAGCTAAAGGTAGAAAGAAGTTCGGCAACGAACAGTGTACAACATGGAACGGATGTAACCGATTTAAAGGAGTCATAACAATGTATAAATCTGGCAAGCAAGTTTCCGAATTCAGTTTAGAGGGAGAAATCCTCGGCCTGATTGTTGAAGATGGTTGCAAACTTAAATATTTGCGAATTAGCAGCGATCGGGGAGTAGAATATCTTGTTAAACTTTGCAAGGAATTGCGGTCATTTCTGTTACCTGTTTTGACGCCCGGGTTGAAAGTTCAAGTTGTAGGTGAGAAAGAACTCAATTTGAAAAACGGTAAAATAAAACTTAAAGCTCGCAGCCTCAAGCTGGCTCAGGGCAACGACGATCGCTCGCCAGAACTGCTCGACTCCACTAATGGGCCTGTTGCGGTATTGACATCCGACGATCGCGCGATCGCCAAAAGCGAATTCACCTCTCCCACAGCAGCTCAAACTGTAAAAGCTCCGGCAAAAACCCAAACCAAAATATTAGTATGTCAAAAATCAGACTGCCAGAAGCGGGGCGCTGGAGGAGTCTGTAAAGCTTTAGAAAATGCTTTGAATTCGCGCGGTTTAGAAGACCAAGTGACTGTTCAGGGAACCGGATGTCTCAAACAGTGTAAAGCGGGCCCAAATATAGTTGTGATGCCGGACAAAACTCGCTACAGCCGCATTGCACCGGCAGAGGTTCCAGCAATCATTGACAAACATTTTGCAGTTGTTAAAGCTTAGGCGATCGCACGGATGCCGAAACGGTAAATTATACTATGTGAGACTAAAAAATTAAAGAATTGGGAATAACTGATTCTGTATGGGTTTCGATCGCCCCCCCACAGTTGCATCATTTTTTGAAACTGCTACTAGACATGGGGAAAAATCATTTTGATAGGACTCGCGGCGAAAAAGTCACATCCCCAGGGCGGTGGTGGGCGAATCTTACGCCTTAATTTGAGTTCCGGTTGTATAGCGCAACCGCCAAAACGGTTAGGACGTTCTTAATTGCTCAAACCCTTGATTTTATTGCTTCTTCCTTCTCCCTTCTTCCGACTTCCATCGGACTTGTCCATTCCCATATAGTTCGATCGCGCCACTCGATTCAGAGGCTATAGTCCCAAAAAACAGGAAAAATGACAAAAACTATCACTTAGGGGCTTCCTTCTGGAGAAAGTATAACGATAGACTGTATCTGAGACCCTGTGACTATTGGGATAAAAAGCCATGTCAGAAGCTGATCTTCGAGCCAATCAGCACCAACCGCACCCTGCTGTTCCATCCGATACCGAACCATTGCAGTCAAATTTTGCTGCTGCTGGGGGTTTTGAGCCGATCGCCCCCCATGCCACAGACACTCCCGCAAGAGTTCCCCAACAGCCAGAAGAAGACTGGCAAACAGTAGATTTTCCCAACGCGATCAGCGTAGATGCAATTCCCACAAAACCAGAAACAAAAAATTCGCAATCTCAGACACAGCCGACCGAGGCGGGCTCGCCCCCGATTTCAGATCATCTAAAAAATCTGCTTAGCAATGCGGAAGAGGCTAAGGGCAAAGGATCGACCCCAGTCACCCTAATGCAAGCGCTGCACGAATGCAACCGCGACCTTTTGCAGCGCCTCGCCCAGCTAGAAACAGCTCTCGAAGAGTCCCAAAACACCTTGCAGAACCGCGAAAGTTTGCTAGAACAGCGGACAGCAGAACTCGAAAATACTCAAGAACAATTGACGCGGCTGTTTGGCAAAGTGGAAATTTCCCATCAAACCCTCCAAGGTCAAGAAATTTTAGTTGAGAGTTTAAGAAGTCATTTGGCAACCAGCCAAGCCAGGCTAGCGACTGTTGAGCGAGAATGTGCGTCTACTGTGCAGCGCTACAACGAACAGTTACACCAGCTAGTAACCACAGAAAATCTTTGCAGGGAACTTCGATCGCGCTTGCACCGCCAGCAGCGCCACACCCTGCAATTCAAAGCTGCCTTGGAAAGAAGTCTGGAGATGCCGCAAAAGTCACCGATTATTTACCCGCCTGACAATGCAGAGGATACCGCCAGCGCGCAATTAGAATCTTTGCTCGCCGCGGTTAAAAGCTCTCAGGTTCCGCTGCCGCCAGCTTTGAACGCTTCCCCTGTCCAACCTTGGTCGGAACCAGCAGAGCATCCAGAGGCAGTGGCTGCTGCCGATGCGATCGACCCTGAATCCCCAGCAAATCTGGAACTCAACAAATTAGCCCAAGTATCCGTCATTCAATTGCAGGAGAGCGAAACCTACCAGCCTCAGGAGCCGGCAACTGACTCGGCCCCTGCTGTTGCGGAACCTGAACTGCCGGTGGCTGAGTCTGAACCCGAAACTGCTGCTGTCAAATTAGGTAGCCCAGAATTGGCACCGGTTGTTCAAATTGTGAATTCAGTTGAAACCTTTGGCATTCAAGAAGTGCGATCGAGTGCGGCAAAACCTACAGCAGTCGCACAACCCGACTGGCTGACCTTGATTGCCAGTCCGCTGCGGCCTTCTAAAAAACGTCGATCGCTAGCTGAAATTGAATTGCCGAGTTTTCGATAGCGCACTGAAGTTGCTAGTTTTGAGTCAAAACTCAAAACTCAAAACTCTTTTCTCCCCTTTCCCATGCCGTAGGTGAGAGCATAGCTGCTAGTCAACAGCCACAGCCAAACAGCAGGATACCTGGGTTCCAACCAAGGTTGTACCCTGCGCGCGAAGCTGGGAAGCCATCCGAACAGCCAACTGGCCAAAGCCAGTAGAGTAAAATTCAAGTAACTTCCCAGCCAGCGCCAAATATCCCCCAAACTGACAAAATCTAAAATCCACAGCAGCAGAGAAGGATTTTTTCCGGCTGCTTCGATCGCCAGTCGATTGAAAGTTAGCCAGTCGGTTTTGTCTTTGATAAAAGTTTCGGCTACGGCGAGTTTTTGCCCTGCCAAAATACCAAAAAAGGTATTGAGAATTGAATTAATTCTTTGGGGTGGCAAACTACGACCCGTGGGAACCATCATGCCTTTAGAAAACAGCCAAGTTACTGAAACATTGCTCTGGTAGGCGCGAATTTGGTTTAAGTGATTTGCCGTCAACAAATTGTGCTTTAATGCTGTATCCAAAAGGTCTGTTAAGCGGAAAAGATTGCGGACGAGGGAGCCGAAGCCGGTGAAAACGAGAGGAGATTGCAGGGATGCTGCATCGCCGATCGAGATTAGGCGATCGATCGCCACGGCTCGATCGCTGCTGTTGGCGCTAAAATGCCCGGGAATATAACCAAAAGTCGGCTTTTTCCACACCAATTTATCGACATCGCAGCGGCGGTATTCCGGTAAAATTGCGAAAAAATCCTCGTACATTTCCAGCAAAGAACCGGGATTCTCGGGATTTACGTGATGGTAGTGAAATAGATAAACTGTAAGTTCTCCGCCAGCGCCGGGAAATAACTCCCAAATGAGCTGGCGGCCGCGGGAAATGTCGCCGTGAGTGTAGAGCACATCCCCGTACTCAGAATCCCAAACCCCAGCCTCAAATCCTCCGTCTATGACTGCTCCCACAGTCGGACAAACGCTCTCAAAAGCCCGCCCTCCGTTCAATTGCCAAGCGATGGGAGAAGCCGAACCCATTGCATCCACCAGCAGCCTTCCTAATGCAGTGCGATCGGCTTTGGTGGGCAAGTGGCGACCCTGAAATACTACTTTTTCCGCTTCAACATCAGCTCTAATAAAATCCGTTTCATCCCATATTTCTCCGCCAGCTTCTGTTAGCTTAACTCCCGCCAAATAGAGAAGTTTTTCGCCGTCCAAAGCTACATTTAGCACCTTCGGCGTGTGCAGAACAGGTGCTTGAGCAACGGGCGGATTGTTAGCATCAAAAAACTTGTTGTAGCCATCTTTGTATTCTCGGGCAATCAAAGTTTCGATTTCCGCAGCAGTAAATAAACCCAAATCAATTAAGCTTTGAATTTCGTCGCGCGAAATATTCCACTCGCGATTCATCCGCCCGAAAGGCATTCGCTCAACTAGCAGCACTCGGTAGCCCAATCTCGCCATGACTGCGGCGTGAATCACTCCCAATGCCCCGCCAATATAAATTAAGTCGTAAAAAGTATCGCCAGAATCAGACACCAAAATCGTGTCTTCTTCCTTCTTCCCTCTTCCTTCTTCCTTCTTCCCTCTTCCTTCTTCCTTCTTCCCTCTTCCTTCTTCCTTCTTCCCTCTTCCTTCTTCCCTCTTCCCTGTTCCCTCTTCCTTCAAAAACACTACTTGTTTTGGCGTTTGAGGATTGCGAGTGCCTTCGCGCCAACGCTGCTCCCACCAGTAGACGCGCTTGAGGTCGTATTCGCCTTCAGGCATTTTTTGGAAGTATTTGACTGTCAGGGGGTAATAGGGGGCAAGAGCGTCAAAAATTGACTGTTTGGAGAGGTCTATGACAGGGGGTTCCGGGTAGCGATCGGGAAACTTGTTTCTCACAGCCAGATTCAGAGCTTGCAGGAACTTTCTTTCTCCAACGGGCGCGTCTTCTAGACGAAAGACTTTTAAATAAGTTGTGCGCTGTACTGACCAGACAAAGAGGGAAAGTTCTGTCGATCGGGAATTGTAGTTTTGTGAATTGGTGTTACCGAAAGCGGGTTTTGGATTGGCATTTTGAGTTCCAGACAACACAACCTCGGCTGCTGTTGCGGTTGACAGCAGCCGAAAACCGTCAGGAGTAATAATTTTTTCTCCGATTCCGGGATCGAATTCGTGCTGCAACCAAGTGCAGACCGCTGCTGTATCCGGTGTCGGGACTTCTAGATAAAGAATTTCTTGCATGATTAGGGTCTCAATTCTGAATAAATTAATAAAGATGAGGGAGTTGACAAGGGAGCAAAGTAAGTTATACTCCCGAATACTTATTTAGTTTTAAATAAGTTTACAGTGTTCTCAGATTTTTAGCTGATTCGCCGGAAGCCCCACAGCGGCTGAACATCTACTCCCTTCGGTATGCAATCCTATGAATTATCCCATTCCTACGAATCCTCAAGAAATGATTGCTTTGCGACAGCAGCCGCTGAATGAAGAATTGGTGGCGTCGGCGATCGCGGGTGTGATTCAAATAGCTCGATCGCGATCTCAGTCTTTGGATGAGTTGAAGGCTGAGGTACTCGCCGACGACAATCTGCTCGATTTTGCTCAGAGGCTATGGCTGAGCGACATTGTGGCTCAAGCTTGGGACAATTTGCCCTAAATTGTCCGCATCCAAAGCACCCTATAATATTTTTTGAAACTGCCAGGAACCAAACCCGCCAGCCAATACATTGACAATTAAATTATTCAGAACCCAACGCTACCAGGATTTACCAAATTTTAGAATAGCTTTTTTTGGAGGTGGCAACTAATTCGATCGCAGGCGAGAAAGAAAGCTCAAAATTATGCTGAAATCATTTTTTGCTACGCAAAAAGGTAAAGCTGCGATCGCGATGATTTTGTCAGCCGCTTTTTGGGGGCTGGGTTCTGTCCTCAGCAAAGGAATTTTAGAATATATTCCTCCTCTAAAATTGGTAGAAGTGCAATTGACCGCTAGCGTTACGCTTTTGTGGATCGTTACTCTCAGTCACCCTGGCAGCAAACGCGAATTACTGCCCGAATTATTTGACCGCCGACAGGCTTGGAAACTGCTATTTCTGGGATTGCCAGGATTGTTGGAACCCGGTTTCGGATATATTTTTTGTATGCTGGGACTGGCAAGGACGAGTGCCAGCAATGCAACTTTGATTGGTGCGATAGAACCTGCAATTGTTATTTCTATTGCTTGGATATTTCTGGGAGAATCGGTGGGATTTTCTTTGTTATGGCTTTCTAGTCTTAACATTATTGGTGCGATCTTGACAGTTGGATTTGACAGCAATTTAAATGCAAGTTCTCTAATAGGAGATTTGCTCGTAGTGGCGGGTACTGTTTGTGCTGCTGTGTATGCGGTGCTGTCGCGTAGGGGTGTACAGCAACTTTCGGCACTGCCTTTAACTGCGATTCAGCAGAGTTTTGGTTTGATGTTGGTGCTTGTGATTTGCTGGTTGGCATCAGGGGAAAGTACAGTGTTTTATTTTGCTGGAAGTCAGGCAATTTTGGGTTTGGCGATCGCCTCTGGAATTCTCCAGTACGCCGTGCCTTATTGGCTTTACCTTGTCGGGCTGAAAACTATTTCGGCAAGTATTGCTGCACAATTTTTAACGCTGATTCCGGTGTTTGGGACTGTCGGTGCTTATGTGTTTTTGGGCGAAAGGTTGACTTTGATGCAGGGTTTTGGCATGGCTTTGACTTTGACAGCAGTTTTTTTAATTGCTAGGTTGCGAAAAGATGAATAAGAACTGACATCAGAAGATCGTACAACTTGGCGACTAACGCAACTCTACTTCTCGCTTGACTTCTGCCAAAACTCGATCGCCCCGCGTCAACCGGTATTCGGCCCGCCAAACTCCGGGAGTCAGAGGAGAATTTGTACTGTTTCTTTTGCCGACATAACCCAACCAAGTACGGCTGGGGGCTTTAATTTCATTGGTTTGATCGGCGATGGTTGTGCCGTTGGGTGCCAATAATTTGTATTGTTCCCGATCGCCCTTGAGCACTCCGTAACTTTGCACCCAAAACAACAAAGCTGGACTTTTTGCAGGGAGTTTAGTCTCGGAAAATTGTTCTTCCCAGACAGCCTTCTTGTCCGGTAGCTTATTGGCAAAACCGGCCCGAATTAAACCTGTGGAAATATAGTCTATCGGCTTGTCCCAGATTGGATTGCGGGCGATGTTGCAGCCTACCTTCGCGTCGGGGCCGACAAACGGATCTACGGGTTTGCCTTGATAGCGAAAAGTTACGTGTACGTGGGGGAAAGAGGCCATCCCAGAGTTTCCCACCATGCCCAAAACAGTGCCTTTTTCCACCTGCGTACCGGGTTTGACGGCAACGCTGCCTTTGCGGAGGTGGCAGTATTGGGCTTCCCAGCCTGCGCCGTGGTCGATTACCATGCCGTTGCCGCATTCTGTGCCTGCGATGTTGGCTTTGTCTGTATCGTTCTGTAAACGCCGATCGACCACACCATCTCGCGATCGCAAAACTTTGCCGGCAGCGGAGGCAATAACAGGTACTCCTTTTGCCATTGCTTTGGCGTCGGGAATCGCAAAGTCTGTACCGTCGTGCCCGTCGTAAGTTTGACGCCCGCAGCCAAAATCGACGGCAGTGGGGCCGGGTTCTCGATCGAAATACAGCAGTACAAAACAGTCTTTACCTAGGGTACAGCCGATCGGCTGACCGAATTGCGGGTTGTTCGGCTTTTGGGCGACTGCGGAAGAGACGAGACGCTGGGCGATCGTGTGGGCTTCGGCGATCGGGGCATTAACTCCGGTTGTGTTCGCACAGCTAGACAGACTTGTCAACCCCACGGTCAACAAAATTGCAGAAAGGTATTTTTTTGATAGTATAGTCATTCGCCCGTTGGATGTAAAAGCTGAGGTGGGTAGTGAAAAATCAATTAATGATTCAGAATAGAGGGGATTAAGAATCTAGACGATCGGTAAGGCTTTTTCGTTTCCTATATTTGTTGTATTATTTTGAGTTAGAAATTTAAAATTTTTAATTAATTCAAGAATGCGCTCTAAAATTCGATCGCTCATTTCGATAATTCGGCTGGCCGGGCTTGCTGTTGCTGCTTTGGCGATGTGGGGATTTGCCACCATTGCCGAAGAGGTCTTGGAAAAAGAAAGTTACGCTTTCGATACCTCTATTTTACTAGCTCTGAGGAAATTGCACACTCCGCTGGGCGATCAAATAATGCTGGGCTTTACCTTTTTGGGCGAGCCGAACTTGCTGCTAGTGATTTGTCTGATGTTGGGTATTGTTTTGGTAGCGCGCAATCACCGATCGGAAGCTACAACTATTGCGTTCGCGGGTGCGGGGGCGATCGGTTTAAATTTACTGTTAAAAAAACTTTTTGCCCGCGCTCGACCTCAACTTTGGGAGCGCGTTGTTGATGTGAAATTTTACAGTTTCCCTAGCGGGCACGCGATGATTTCAATGGTTATTTACGGTTTGCTAGGATATTTTTTGGGTGAACGCTTTCCCAAGCAGCGCTGGTCGATTTACAGCTTGACAGTTGTATTAATTGCTGCTATTGGTTTGAGCCGGCTTTACCTAGGAGTTCACTGGCCTACCGATGTTATTGCTGGTTATACGGCTGGTTTGGTGTGGCTGATTACCTGTATTATCACTTTGGAAATATGGAAGGAATTGCGTTCTTTGACTACGGCTTCTAAAGAGGAGTTTTTGTCACCTGAAAATTCTCAAGAATAATTTTTAAATTTCTACTCAAGACTGACTGTGAGTTTTTGGGTAAAACACATGGCAATTCCTTTTTCGTAGTAAGCAGCCTCGTTAATGAAAATGGGATAAACGGTTGATTTACCTTCATACAAGACCGACTCACCATCCAAGGTCAAAAACATCGGATCGCCGGGATTTAGGGCTTCATAATCTCTGGATTGCAGATGAGGATGAATCATTGCCTGAATTTCTCTGTTCTCGTTTCTGGGATAGTCGATCGCCCCAACGGTGTGATAAATAGTCAGGGGATTCTTGGCAGCAGGCATTGTGCCTTGATTGTAGGCTTCTACGCAGTCTAAGATCGTGCTAACTACTTGCTCAGTTTTCTGAAATAAAGACGCATCTAATACCCCTTGCGGGACTGCACCAACCTCCAGCGTACCGCCTAATTCGGAAAGCGATCGCAGCAAAGGACTATCATGATTCTTGGTTGTAGAAGCGAGTACCTTGAGGTGGGGATACACTGAGGTTAAATAAGCTGCTAGTTGCAGGTTAAATGGATGATGGCTGGCGAGAATAAATGTTAGCCCCATGTTGGACGTGGTGCTGTGCAAATCGATAATTAAGTTGGGCAGATGAGTGTTTTTCGAGCTAAAAATGCCGTAGATTTCTTTCGCCCGCTGCGCTTCATAGCTGGAGAGATGGGGATTTTCTAAATCTTCCTGTCGAAAGCAGCGGTTGAGGTCGATATCGACGTAGCGTGTCACGATTTCGCAAGCTTTGGGATTGGCTAGCAGGGTGATAGTTTCAAAAGTCGATCGCCCAATTAACTCTGGCGCGCGATCGAATTTCTTCACGAGGTAAATTCCTGTGAGTTCGTTTCCGTGGGTTCCTCCCACTATGGCAACACGTTTAATTTGGTTCATAAACAAATAACTTCCTATCCCAAGCGTAGCACCCTTTGTCATCTGTTGGTAAAAAACATGAGATTGAGGTTTATTATGTGTTTATGTTTAGATTAGCTAAAGTTTAAGTAACTAGGTATCACAGGCAGACCTTAAAAACCCGGTTTCTCTGGGTATTTCTCGTCACTAAACAAAAAAATAGTACGATCGCCACCGCGCAGAAATTAATCGCATCATTGTTTGCGATCGAACCGATGATTGAAAAGGTGAGACACACCAAAAGACAAAAGATACTTGACTTTTACTAATTAATTAAGTTGTCGTATTCTGCATGAGTACCAATCCAGAACCAAAGAATTCCTTGCTTGACTTCTGTACCCAAAGCTCGATGACTTTGCCCCGCTCGAACTGACCAGTATTTGCCAACTTTTTTGAAGTGTAAAGATGGGTGGTTGGGATCGACTTTGAGGAGTTCGTAAGCGCGATCGGCAGTGGATTGCACATTTTCTGGCAGTGCAGCGTAGCAACTCCAAAAGCGGCGGGTTGTATAGTGCATTAGATTGCCCGATATTGCCCTGCTTCAAAATCAGCTAGTGCTTCTTGTGCCAGAGTGTCTAGTTTACCGCCAATGATGTCTTGTTCGAGCTGTTCGCTCCAGCGTTGATAGTCTAAATCTAGCAGCCATTGCACCAGTTTTTGATAGTCACTGGCTGGCAGTTTTAGGATGGCGGCTTCGATTTGCTCAATAGTGGACATAAAATCTGTATGTTTGGGTTGCTTATTTATTATAGCTTTCTGGCTTTCCCCACCAACCACAAAATCCTGTCGCAATAAAATTAAGACTACCGAGAGATAAAGGATATGAGGCCAGAGGAGTTGTTGCAGTTTATCGACAAAGCTGCGGATTAGGGCCAGACAGAATTGGATTTGGCAGGGTTCGAGGAATTGCCGCCACAGATTGGCAAGTGCGCTCTGCTTGAGAGGTTGGTGTTGGGGAATTTTGCTATGATAGTTTGAGCGATCGCACTATTATATATTCTGTAAATTACCAGCTATGAACATTCAGTTGGTTGACTCCTTAATTCAAGTCATTGAGTCGCTGACACCTGAAGAGAGTTTGCTGTTTCAAGAAAAACTCTCGGCTAGGGCGATTCAGAGTACGCCTGGAGTCTGTGGAGGAAATGCCCGAATTCGCAACACCCGCATTCCTGTTTGGACACTGGTTTCGCTTCACAAACAGGGGGCTAATGAGGCTGAGTTACTTCGGAATTATCCAGGTTTGTCGGATCGCGATTTAGAGAATGCTTGGCGTTATTACGATCGCCACCGGGAAGAAATCGATCGCATTATTGTTTCTCATCATACAGATGATTAAATCGATTAAGTTTAAGAAAACCAGTTTTCGATTGCCAAGTCTTGAAAGTTTGCATAATCAGCAACATTTCGTGTCACCAGAATCAGATTATTGACTTTAGCGATCGCTGCAATTTGCCCATCAGCATAAGACGGTGTAAGCCCGATCGGGATGAGTCTTGCTCGTTAAGAAAGCGAACCACTCAGCCGCTTCTTGGGTGTAGGGCAAAATCGGTAATTTTACTTTCACTTCTTCCTGAAGATAAGCTTCGATCGCACTGCGACGCTTAGAATCTGGCATTCGATAACAGCCCAGCAGAACTTCATGCCAAACGATCGAGGCGATCGCCACCGTGGATTTTGCCTCAATTAGTTTAGTCATCACATTCGCATTCGGAAGAGGACGAACAGGTTCCGAGATAATGTTGGTATCGAGTAAATAACGCAGCGTCATTCAAAGATGACCGAAAGCATCCAGGATACAAGCCCCCGGATTCATCCGTGGAGAAATAAAAAAGCTGTATCCGATGAAACTTGCCCCCCGAATTTATCCGTGGGGTCAATGCTTCAATCTAAAATCTAAAATCTAAAATCTAAAATCGATTGACCTCGCGTCCTGCAAAAGTTCGATCTCGAACTTCTCCCCAAATTTCATCAGGATTTAAACCCAGTTCGTGCAGTTGATATTTTTCACGAAATGCACTCAGAGATTCTCCAAAGCTAAGTTCGAGATTTTGTGGCTGTTTGCGGCGTTGAATGTATTCGCGCAAGGCGATTTCAACTAGAGTCTCGAACTCAATTTCTCCCTCAAGTTCGATCGCCTCTTGCAGCAGTGCCGTATCCACATTCAGGCTCGTCACCATTGGCTTCCCTCTTTTAACGGTTATTTTATTATAGTTGTGATGTCTCGCTCAGAAACCGGGTTTTTGCCCAGAAGACGCATGACAGTGTAGAAACAAAAAAAACCCGGTTTCTTTGATTGTGACGCGCGAGAAACTCCGCATCAAGCGAAAATTCCTGTCACAATAAAATGAATCCTACCGAGAGACAAAGGGCATGACGCGAGAGGAAGCAGTGCGGCGAATTGACCAAGCAACCGAGGAAAAATTGACCGAACTGGATTTGTCGGGTCTGGACTTGGAGGAATTGCCGCCGGAGATTGGCAAGTGCACGCAGCTTGAGACTCTGGTTTTGGGGAAGGTATATCAATCCAGCAGTGTTGGTGATAAATGGACTCCGCAGCCGATTACGAATCAATTAAGTACACTGCCGGAGGAAGTGCGATCTCTGGGAAATTTGCGATCGATCGACCTCAGTGGCAATCCATTCGGAACGATACCAGAATTGCTGCTGGAAATGAAGCAATTAAAGAGTTTAAATTTAACCAGTATTGGTTTAACAGAACTTCCAGAGGCGATCGGGCAACTGTCGAATCTGACACAGCTTGACCTCAGTGGCAATCAGATTATACAAATCCCAGATGCGATCAGCAAACTATCAAATTTGACATGGCTGATCCTCATAGGCAATCAGATTACCTCCATCCCAGAGGCGATAGGGCAACTGTCGAATCTGACACAGCTTGACCTCAGTTTCAATCAGATTACCTCCATCCCAGAGGCGATAGGGCAACTGTCGAATCTGACACAACTTGACCTCAGTTTCAATCAGATTACCTCCATCCTAGATGCGATCGGTCAACTACCGAATCTGACACAGCTTGACCTCAGTAGCAATCAGATTACCTCCATCCCAGATGCGATCGGTCAACTACCGAATCTGAGATGGCTTGAGCTCAGTTTCAATCAAATTACCCAAATCCCAGATGCGATCGACCAACTGTCCAAGTTGACACTGCTTAACCTCAGTCACAATCAGATTACCTCCATCCCAGAAGCGATCGGGCAACTGTCGAATCTGACACAGCTTGTCCTCATAAACAATCAGATTACCTCGATCCCAGAAGCGATCGGGCAACTGTCCAATTTGACACAGCTTGTCCTCATAAACAATCAGATTACCTCCATCCCAGAGGTGATCGGCAAACTGTCCAATTTGACACAGCTTGACCTCAATAATAATCAGATTACCTCCATCCCAGAGGCGATCGGCAAACTGTCGAATCTGACAGTGCTTTACCTCAATAATAATCAGATTACCTCCATCCCAGAGGCGATCGGCAAACTGTCGAATCTGACAGTGCTTTACCTCAATAATAATCAGATTACCCAAATCCCAAATGCGATCGGCAAACTGTTTAATCTGACAGTGCTTTTCCTCAATAGCAATCAGATTACCCAAATCCCAAATGCGATCGTCCAACTGTTTAATTTGACACATCTTTACGTCAGTAACAATCAAATTACCCAAATCCCAGAAGCGATCGCCCAACTGTCCAATTTGACACAGATTTCCCTCAGTAACAATCAGATTGAGACTATTCCTGAATACTTGGAAACACTGCCACAACTTAAATACCTGGATCTCCGTGAAAATCCCCTGCCCATTTCTCCAGAAGTTCTAGGGCCCGCCAACCGGAACGAAGCCCCCGGTACTCCCGCCACTATCTTCAACTACCTGCGCCAACTCCGCAGCGGGGAAGTTCTCCCCCTCAACGAAGCCAAAGTCCTCCTCGTCGGGCAAGGCAGCGTCGGCAAAACCTGCCTGATCAACCGCCTCATCCACAACAAATACAACCCCAACGAGCCCCAAACCGACGGACTCAACATCACAGACTGGAAAATTACAGTCAACACCAAACCCGTCAAACTCAACGTCTGGGACTTCGGCGGACAAGAAATCTACCACGCCACCCACCAATTTTTCCTTACCAAACGCAGCCTCTACCTCCTCGTGTGCAACTGTCGCACCAGCGAAGACGAAAACCGCCTCGAATACTGGCTGAAACTGATCGAAAGCTTCGGCGACGCATCCCCCGTCATCCTCGTCGGCAACAAGTGCGACGAACAACCCCTGGATCTCAACCGCAAAGCCTTGCGCGACAAATATCCCAACATCAAAGCGATTCTCGAAACCTCTTGCCAAAGCGGAACCGGCATCGACGAACTCCGCAGCGCCATCCACACGGAAATCTCCCAACTCAAAGAAGTCTACGATCTTTTGCCGCTAAGCTGGTTCCAAGTCAAGCAGCGCCTGGAAAGCCTCGACAAAGACATTATCAGCATCAGCGAATACGCCACCATCTGCGCCACAGAAAACATCTTTGAAGAAACCGACCAAACCCAACTCATCGGACTGCTGCACAACCTGGGCATTGTCCTCAACTTCCGCGAACACCCCATCCTGCAATCCACCAACATCCTCAATCCCCACTGGGTGACTGAAGGCATCTATGCCCTCCTCAGCGACGACGCACTCAAAGTCAAAACCAAAGGCATTCTCACCTACGCCGACCTCAGCCGCATCCTCGACTCAAATAAATATCCCAGCCGCCGCTACCACTGCCTCACCGGGTTGATGGAGGAATTTGAACTCTGCTTCCCCGTCAGCCATTGTCCCGCGCCGACTTTCCTCATCCCCGGCATCTTGCCCAAAGAACAACCGGAAAACACCAAACTCCAAGGCGAAACGCTGGAATTTCAATATCACTACCGCATCCTCCCCGACAGCATTCTCTCGCGCTTCATCGTCCTCATGCACGAGAAAATCCACAACTGCACCCACTGGCGCACGGGGGTTATGCTGGAGTACAGGGAAGGCGCTGAGGTGTACAACATCGCCCGGATTAAATCTGACCCGGAAGATAAGAAAATCTTTATTGCCGTTAGCGGGCGGGAATCGACGCGGCGTTCTTTCCTCAGCATGATTCGCGATACGTTTACCAAAATCCACAATTCTTTTGCCAATCTAGAAATCAGTCAATGGGTGCCGGTTCCCGATAATCCCGATGCCGATCCGCTGGATTACGAGGAATTGCTAGGGCTGGAGGAGATGGGCGAGACTAAGGTTCGGATCGGCAAACTTAAAAATAGTTGGGATTTGCGGCCGTTGCTGGATGGGTATGAGTCGATCGAACTTCGGCGCAGAAACCAAATGGGGGGCGAAGAAATGGAAAAATCTTATGGAAGAGAATATCAAGACATTGTAGATATCGCTAAACTAGCCGTTAGTAGACCCATCACTAATAAAGCAAAAGCAAAAGTGACTCAAAATACTCCCCAAAACAACAACTTCCCAGGCGCACAAATCGGCAGCGTCGCTATCGCTAACGAAGTAAAAGACAACGCCCAACAAACAGCCTCTGGTGGCATTCAAAACAATAACGCCAATAGCGCTGAACTTCTGCAAATAATTTCATCGATGCGTGAAACCGCCACGCAGTTTCCCGAAGATATCCGCGAGGGGATAATTATCGATATTGAAGATGTCGAAGCCGAAATTCAAAAACCGGAAAACCAATGGAATAAAGCCAGATTAAAGAAAAGCTTAAAAGGGATTGTAGCGACGACTGCTGCGATCGGAGTTGGCATCGCTGGCGTGGCTGATTTTGCTAATACGGCGATCGATGTCAGCAACAAACTGGGTATCGAACTCAAGCTACCGTCAGGACGCTAAATCATTTAAAATTAAAATGATTGGGGCGATGATCGCCCCAAGTATTCCCAAAACCTCGGTGTTGCCATGCGAAAGATTGTACTATACATTGCATCTAGTTTGGACGGTTATATCGCTCGCTCGAATGGCGATATTGATTGGCTGTTTACAGACCAAAATTACGGTTATACTAAATTCTTAGATAGCATCGATACGGTTCTCATGGGTCGAAAAACTTACGAACAAGTTCTAACTTTTGGCGAGTATCCGTACCAGGAAAAAAAGAGTTATGTTTTTACGAAAAATCTAGATTTTCAAGCAACTTCTGATGTCGAAGTGGTAACAAATTTAGAGAGTTTTGTCAATGATTTGCGCTTGCTTGAGGGCAAGAATATTTGGCTGGTGGGAGGTTCTCTACTGATTCGCGATTTCCTGAATCAAAACTTTGTCAACGAAGTGATTCTCTCGGTGCACCCGATTATTTTGGGCGAGGGAATCCCTTTATTTGTTAATCCCATAAATACTACAGCTTTGCAGTTAACGGGATGTCAGACATACAGTTCTGGTATGGTTCAGCTATCTTATGATGTCGCGACTTGAGGCCGCGCCTAATTGCTAAGTCGCTTGCAAAATACTGCCCGTTGGTTATCAAAAAAACGTAAGATAGGACTTAGTAATTTGGCTGATGATGAAATGTGTTTGCTACTTTTTGTTATTAATATTTTTTTTCTGGGTCGCGCTTCCTGCTGAGGCCTCTGTATGCCGCAATTATCAAGGAAGCGAGATTTGCATTGTCGATATCAAACGCAGTGCGAAAAACTATTGGGAATACAGGGTAATTCTTAGTGTTGATGGAGTTAAACAGCCTCTGGAAGTCTACAATTGCCGCGATCGCACTACAGTTAAAAAAGATGGAACTGTTTTGGCGTTTGGACAAAACAACCCTGGTGAAATCGTCTGCCGTTTTTTTAATCAGAAATAAGTAAATGAAGTTATTGTAGGGTGCGCTTCGGGCTGAATGTGGCAACCACAAACTCAAGAATTTTTCCCTAAGCGCGCCCTACGTTAGAATTTGCCGTCTACTGCTGAAACGCAGCGTTCGCAAATTAGCGGATGTTCGATCGACTCTCCGACGTGAGTAGAGTAGTTCCAGCAGCGATCGCACTTTTCCCCGTTTGCTTTAACTACACCAATCGCCAACTCGGGAGACTGATAACTGTAAGGCAATTCTTGCAGAATTGCATTCGATTCTACCAGTTCGACTTCCGAAGTAATGAACAAATACCGCAGTTCGTCTACACCCTTGCCGGTCATAGTAGAATCCTGCGTTACAGCTATTTCAGCAGGAATTTCTGGTTTGGGGTCGATCGCAACTAATTCTGCTTGCGGGATTTGGGGTGTTTCTACAAACACTTTTTCGGCTGGGGCTGTTTGTGCGATCGCCTGTGTTTCTACAAGCACAAGCGCTGTATCCAATGCCGGTGCGAGTACGATCGCCTTTGTTTCTGCAAGCACAAGCGCTGTTGTCCGCCCTACCACATCTGCTGTCAGCGAATCAATTTGTTCGGCAATTTCTTGACGGTTGGCGGCAAACAACAAGTGACGGAAAGCAAACCAGATTGTAAATAAGATGCCGATGACTTCCAATAGGCTTCCCAATACCGGAATCTGATTCATCGTATCCAAAATCGCCAGCGTTACTCTGCCGGTTATCAACACAGAGGCTAACAGCCCAAGTGTTACCAAAACTTTTTGGTATTCTGTAAAAAAGTTGCCCGCGTATTCAGGCAGATCCGCCACAAACTGGACGCTTCGATCTAAGATTTGCTGCCAATCTAAAGCCGACGGTTCAGGGGCTGAATACTGTACGATCGCAGAAGATCGATCGCCCTTTTCTGCGATCGTTTCCGCCTCAACATAAACTGTGTTTTCCGTCAAGACTTTGGCAACTTTTGCCGCTTGTTCTTCCTGTTTATCTTGTGCTGCTTTTGCTTTCTCCTCTGCGGCTAACTCGATGACTGAATTTTGCGATCGCACATAATCCACCAATTCTTCGCTGCTGGGATTCAAAGCTTGCAATTGCTGCCTTTTCTCAACATCGGGAACGTACACCAAAACCTTAGCTTCCAAAGAAGAACCGATCGCCTTTTCAATCCGGGCTTTTTCCAAAACCTTGTTAACTTCGCCGCGCACTTGTCGCAAATACTGCCAGCGAGTAGCCAATTCTGGATTGTGCCATTTTGCATCAATTTGCACCCAGCCGGCTTCAAATACTGACTTGTACGGAGTCGGATAGGGAAGGTACTGCCAAATATCCTCGGCCATGTGACACAAAACAGGTGCGATCGCCCTTGCTAAATTCTCCACAGCAATTGCAATCACCGTCTGACAACTGCGGCGGCGAAGGGTATCTGTCGCGCTGATGTAGAGTCGGTCTTTGGCAATATCCAAGTAAAAATTCGATAAATCCACCGTGCAGAAATTCTGCACAGTTTGGAAAAATCGGGAAAATTGGAAGCTTTCAAAAGCATCTTGGACTTCCGCAAAAACTTCGCCCATTCTGTGCAGCATATAGCGGTCGAGTTCCGGCAATTCCTCGTAAGCAACGGCATCTTTTGCCGGATCGAAGTCGTGCAAATTGCCCAGCAAAAACTTCGCTGTATTGCGAATTTTGCGGTAAACATCCGACTGCTGTTTGAGAATGTTTTTGCCCAAAGGCACGTCTGCCGAGTAGTCTACCGAAGACACCCACAACCGCAAAACATCGGCGCCGTATTCCTTAATTACGACTGCCGGATCGACGACATTGCCTTCAGATTTGCTCATCTTGCGGCCTTTTTCATCGAGCACAAAACCGTGAGTCAAAACTGTTTTGTAAGGAGCAACGCCGTTAGTTGCTACACTGGTCAGCAAGCTGGATTGAAACCAGCCGCGGTGTTGGTCTGAACCTTCCAAATAGATATCAGCAGGATAGTTTAATTCCGATCGACCTTTGACCACTGCGGCCCAAGAAGAACCCGAGTCAAACCACACATCCATCGTGTCGGTTCCCTTGCGGTAAGTGCGGCCGTTATTGCGGTAAGATTCCGGCAGCAATTCATCGATCGACAATTCCCACCAAGCATCGGAACCCTTCTCGGCAAAGATGGCTTGCACGTGGGCGATCGTTTCTTCATTTAACAGCGGTTCGTTGGTTTCTTCGTCGTAAAATACGGGAATCGGAACGCCCCAAGTCCGCTGGCGAGAAATACACCAATCCGATCGATCGCTTACCATTGCAGTGATTCTATTTTCCCCTTGGGCGGGAATCCAATTCACACCGGCGATCGCTTTTAAGGCTTCATCGCGGAACCCTTCAACGGAGGCAAACCACTGTTCCGTCGCCCGAAAAATAGTCGGCTTTTTCGTGCGCCAATCGTAAGGATAAGAGTGAGCGTAACTTTCCTCTTTAATCAAACAATTTGCTTCGGCAAGGGCATCAATCACTGCGGCATTGCCGTTTCCGAGGACATTTAAACCTGCAAACTGTCCGGCTTCTGCGGTGAAATTTCCGTTTTCATCTACGGGCGTTAAAACTGGCAAACCGCAGCGTTTTCCGACGATAAAGTCTTCTTGTCCGTGGCCCGGTGCGGTGTGCACCAATCCCGTCCCAGAATCAGCAGTAATGTAGTCGCCGCCGGCAACGATCGGACTTTCGCGATCGAACAGCGGGTGTTTGTAGATGCAGCCTTCTAATTCTTTGCCTTTGAAGGTGGCGAGTATTTTTAATTGAGTGTTAAAAGTTGCCGACAGCCGATCGACCGCATCGACAGCTACTAACATAAATTGTTGGGCGATGTGGGAATTTGCCGGCGGTTCCACCACCGCATAAGTCAGTTCGGGATTGACTGCGATCGCCAAGTTTGCCGGAATTGTCCAGGGGGTAGTCGTCCAAATCGCCGCCCAGAGGCTCGGCATATAGCGCTTGAGCTTCTGTTGCAAAGATTTTGACAATTTTTTCACGTGGAAGCCGACGTAGATGCTGCGCGACGTGTGACCTTCGGGATATTCCAATTCCGCTTCGGCGAGGGCTGTTTTCGAGCTCGGACTCCAGTGAACGGGTTTAAAGCCGCGGTAGATGTAGCCTTTGAGCACCATTTGACCGAAAACGCCGATTTGGGCAGCTTCGTATTCGGGTTTCATGGTTAAATACGGGTGTTCCCAGTCGCCCCAAACGCCGTAGCGCTGGAAGGATTCGCGCTGCTGTTCCATTGTTTGCTGCGCGAAGGCGGAGGCTTTGCGGCGGAGTTCGATCGGGGTAAGATTTAGCCGCTCCTCCGATTTCATGTTCTGCAATACTTTAAGTTCGATCGGCAATCCGTGACAATCCCAACCCGGCACGTAGCGGACTTTTTTGCCGCGCAGCATTTGGTAGCGGTTGATAAAGTCTTTGAGGATTTTGTTGAGGGCGTGGCCGATGTGGAGTTGTCCGTTGGCGTAGGGCGGGCCGTCGTGGAGGACGAATAAGTCGCCTGGGTTATTTTCCGAGAGGCGATCGTAGATTTCTCGATCAGTCCAAAATTGTTGCAATTCTGGTTCGCGCTTGGTGGCGTTGGCGCGCATATCAAACTTGGTTTTGGGCAGGTTTACCGTGTCTTTGTAAGATTTAGCTTCCATTTTTGACAAACTTTTTATGTAGTTAGTTGTTAGTAGTTAGCGGTTATTTGAGAGATGATATCAAGTCCGGTTAAATAATCATAATTAAGTTTGTAGTGACAACTTTAGTCCTCTCTCGTCCTTGAAGAGCTGACAGCCAGATATTCTAGTATAAGCGATCGACCGCACATTCGATCGGAGCAAATCCGTAGGGTGAGCTCTCTTCTCCCTCCTCCGCGCCCTCTGCGCCCTCTGCGGTTAAATACATTCATAAATCTAGGTGGCGCTACTCAGTCAGCCAACTGAACATTTCACCGACGGTGAGATTGAAGGATTCGGCAAAGGTTGGAACGGGGATGCGATCGCCCGGTTCTTCAAAAACTGCTATGGTGCGATCGCGGTCTAACTCGTTTGACGGCGAGTCCGACAGGGATTGAAATCCCTGTCTCATAGCGCAAGTCCTCTGCAAGAGGAATGAGGAGGTTGATTACCGTGCAATGCGAAACTCAACATCTAGTTAAATTGAGACTTGCAGTCGGTTTTAACCGACTTTTGCTATGAGACAGGGAATTCATTCCCTGTCGGACTGTCGGACTAGGGCAAGTGAAAAGCCCTCAGAGAAATAGTCCCAACCCGCGGCTAACGGCATTTCCCATGCGATCGCACAATGACGCCGCCGGCACTCCCTGTCCTTCCTGTTCCCATTTTTCCACGAGTTGGCGGCCCAGGGGCGTCAGGCGAAAACTGTCGGTAATCCCTTGTCCGTCTACTTCCCGCCGCAACACGCCGACTTGAATCAGCCACAGCAGGGAGTTTTCGGCTGCGAGTTCGGATACGGGCGATCGGGTGTAGCCGCTTTCGACACCGGAATTTGAGGCGATCGCACTTAGGAAAACACTGTTATCGCGGATGGTCTGGAAGAAGTGTAATTGAAAAGGGGAACAGCGGACGGCGCGATCGGCTCTTTTGACAGTGCGACTGGGATAACTAATAGATTTAAACGCTTCGGACGGGATAAAAGTCATTGAGAGAACTTTTGAATAGGTACTATATTTTTAATTGTTACAGATTTATAGTCCAAGTGGAGTTATGAAAAGTATACCAAGTTCAGAGGAAGTAGACTAGGCTTATCGAACTTAGAAATAAAGAAAGATGATGCCTTTCCCTAAAGTGCCTAAAAAATTCTTGCCCAAGTTAACCTCAGTTTTCTTATTGTTATACGTGGCGGCGACACTGCCGTGGTTTACCAATCGTCTCACCTCCTTTGCTTATATTGTTCAAGCGATTGTGCAGAGTGGCCAAAAGGCAGAAGATGAAGCCACACAGAGTATCAGACAAGCTATTCAACATAATTATTGGGATGCGACTCTTTACGCGATGCTCGGAAGTCAGTTGAGTAGTCAAGATAAAGTTGAGGAGGCGATCGCAGCTTACCGCCAAGCTATCCGACTTTACCCCGAATATGACTTTTTTTATCGACTTTTAGGTGAAGCGCTGATTAAGCAGGGGAAACCCGATGAAGCGATCGCAACTTACCGCCAAGCAATCAAAGTTAACCCTCAGTGGACTTGGGCTTACAACGAACTTGGCAATAGGCTCTATTATAAGTGGAAATTCGATGAAGCGATCGCAGTTTATCGCCAAGCCATCCAAATAGATCCGAAGTATGCCGAAGCTTATAACAATCTGGGTAATACGCTGTCCTACCAAGGCAAACCAAAGGAGGCGATCGCAGCTTACCGCCAAGCCATCCAAATAAATCCCAATTATGGCGAAGCTTACAGCAGTTTAGGTTGGGCTTTACAGCAAGAGGGGAGATTAGATGAGGCGATCGCAGCCTACCGCCAAGCCATCCAGATATATCCCAATTATGCCGAAGCTTATAACAATCTAGGCAATGCGCTGAAAGATGTGGGGAAACCGCAAGAAGCGATCGCTGCATGGCACAAAGCGATAGAAATCGGTTACACAGATCCCGCCGCTGGTTATGCAAATCTAGCTAATCTGTTGAATGAGCAGAACAAATTCAATGAAGCTGTAACCACTTACCGAAAAGCCATTGAAATCGAACCCGCTCAAAAAGACCGCGCTTTTTATTATCGCAAAATAGGCTATATCCTGAGCAAGCTAAACAAGCTAGATGACGCACTAATCGCTTATGAAAAGGTGAGTGAACTTGAACCAGAGGAGAATAAAAATATTAATGGTTATATCTATCTAGGCTCTGCGCTGGAAGATTTAGGAAAACCAGATAAGGCGATCGCAATCTATAATAAAGCCATTCAACTCAACCCTAAAAGTGATGCGGCCTATAACTACCTGGGCGTGACTTTGCACAAGCAGGGGAAACTAGAGAAGGCGATCGCAGCCTATCGCCAAGCTATTCAACTCAACCCCAAAAATGCCCAAGCTCATCTCAATTTAGCTTTTACTTTACAGCAGCAAGGTAAGTTTGATCAAGCACTTGAAGTCTGTGGCATAGCAATTGCATTAGCTCCAAACTCTATAAATGCTGTTTTTTTACTTAAAGAGACGATGCGCCTTTTAACTATGCAGCAAAACCCGCAATTGTTGACCATTCCAGAGCGATTACCAAGTTTAAAAAATGAACCTTTAATTTTATTAAAGCGGTCTGTTGTCCGAGTTATTTTTAAAAGTTATTCCGACTTATGGTCGGGTACTGGCTGGGTGGTAAGACGGCAGGGAAACAAAGCGTGGGTTGTTACTAATCGCCATGTGGCAACGGCTGACAAAAATAAGCCCCAGAGCGAGAAAAAAATTGAAGTTGAATTATACAGTGAACCGCATTCTGGTGAATTACGCAAGCGGAAATCCGCTAAGATAGTTAAAATTACTGCTGCCTCTGACAAGCTGGATTTAGCTTTACTGGAAGTCACCGACATTCCGAAGGATATTCAGCCTTTAGCCATATCCTCAACGCCTGTTGCCCTCAATGCACCTATCCGCATTATTGGGTATCCCTACACCACCGATTATTCGACAGTTGCAACAGGAAAAGTTATCAACCAGACTGACGAAGAGTTACGAATGTCTGCAATTTCAGCTCCCGGCAATTCTGGGAGTCCCGTATTAGACCAGCAAAATCGCGTTGTGGGCGTTGTGTGGGGTTCTAGTTCTACTGGAGTTTAGACTAGGCAGCAAGAAAAGACTCAGCAAAGCTGAGTTGAAAATAAACAGACTTCAGATCTGAAAAT
>NZ_JAUBQD010000066.1:0-35400 GCF_036701085.1 Microcoleus sp. Pol7_A1 | reverse complement strand
AGTCAATATTAAGCACTTTAAAAACTGGTTTACAAGCTGCTGCTACTGTACTTCATGAGCCTGGAATCTGCTGTATAACTCAATTAGCTTTGCAGTCAGGACTTTAGTTTTTCTTCACCGCGATCGACAGAACTGAAGTCCTCACTACAAACGCCTTTTTTTTAATCTTCAACTTGTCGGACAGCCATGCGTTGCAGCGGCAGGCTGAGTATGCTAGAAGCGGTCAACAAGTAAGAAAGAACCGTAGTCAGCTTCAAACTGAGCAATAACCAGCTATCTTCTGGTAGGTGAAGTTTCAGCCCGAAAAAAGAGATGCAGTACACTATCCAGTAAGTAAAGCTCATCTTGATTAGGATTTCCTCGCTCAAAGTGCGATCGTCCGTTGGCTGCGAGTTGCGATTATCACCCAGCAGGACTAGACCCGCAATAGAAGCCACAAAAGAAACCATAACGACACAGTCATGCCAGTTAAGCTCAACCATTTCTAAACTCCGCTTTTATCCGCATTTTTGGAATCAGACATCAGTCTAAAGGATAAGTTTTGCCGCTCAAAGCAATAGTTACAAATTGAAACAGCCGCAGTTACAAATCGCAATGAAAATTCACCGCAACCGCCAGCCACAAGCTCGTTTAGTCAGCCGCAAAGGACAATTCTCCTTAAATATTGTCAAGTTGGGAGTACCTCGCCTGCATTTTGCCGACCTCTACCACAGGCTGCTAATTCTTTCTTGGCCGCGATTTTTCATACTCATTTGTCTGTCGTATACAGTCACGAATTCTTTATTTGCCTTAGCTTACTTGGCGGGAGGAGATTGCATTGCTAACGCGCGACCGGGTTCTTTCAAAGATGCCTTTTATTTCAGCGTGCAAACAATGGCGACGATCGGCTACGGCGCCATGTATCCGCGCAATGATTACGCTAATACAATAGTTGCGATCCAAGCGCTTTTTGCTTTGTGGGGAGTGGCAATGGTGACGGGACTGGCTTTTGCTAGATTTTCTCGACCAACAGCTAGAGTTATCTTCAGCCGCGTAGCTGTAATCGCTCCTTTCAACGGCGTTCCGACTCTGATGTACCGCACCGCAAATCAGCGTTTCAACCAGATTTTAGAAGCGCAGCAGCGAGCTACTTTGATCCGCGACGAGGTAACATCGGAAGGAGAATTTATGCGGCGTTTTTACGATTTGCAATTGATGCGGAGTCACTCTCCGATTTTTGCATTAACTTGGACGGTTATGCACCCAATTGACGAGAGCAGTCCTTTGTACCAACTTACTGCCAAAGACTTGATGGAACAGCAAGCGGAAATTGTAATTACGTTAACAGGAATTGACGAAACTGTTTCGCAAACTATTCACGCACGACATTCTTTTGTGGCGTCGGAAATTCTGTGGGATATGCGGTTTGTAGATATTATTTTGAAATCGGCGACGGGAGGGCGGGTGGTTGATTATACTCGGTTTCACGATGTGAAGCCTGTTTAATGAAAGTTTTGATTTAGCCACCAGTGCTAGAATACCTGTATGGCAAAAAAAAGTTAATATTTATGAACTCAATAACTGCAAATACGACACTGAAAGAATTGCAACCGCAACTCTTAGCTTTAACTCCCGAAGAGAAGGCTCAAGCTATAGAATTACTAGCCCAAAGTTTAAGAAAATTTTGGTCGGGAATTCAAAAGACTCCCGGCGTGTGCGGCGGCGATGCTTGCATCAGACAAACGCGAATTCCTGTTTGGGTGCTGGTGAATGCTCGCCGTTTAGGTATTTCTGAAGCTGAACTCCTAGAAGACTATCCGACTCTGCGTGCCGCTGATTTGGCGAATGCTTGGGCTTATGCTGAGGCATATCCTGATGAGATTGAAATAGCAATTAGAGAACAGGAAGAGGCATAAACTGTGGCAGATATTTATACCGCGATCGCACAAAGCATTAAAACTGAGATATTTTACCATTTTAAATCAGGCTTTTATGAACGGGCAAGATGCCCGTTTTACAAAGAATAAACTTGTTGTGGAACGGGCATCTTGCCCGTTCTTGAAAATGATACAACATCTCAGTTAACATAAACAAAATACTCCTCGTACTATGCGAATAATTCATACTGCTGACTGGCATTTAGGGCGACGTTTTCGAGGGATAGATCGCACTTCCGAAATTGCGATCGCCCTCGAACAGATTTTGAAGCAAGCAAAAGCCTTGGATGTCGATGCTGTGCTCGTTGCGGGCGATATTTTCGACGTGCCCAACCCTCCCGCTTACGCCGAACGCATTGCTTATAACTTTTTCTGCGAACTCCAAGCGGCAGGAATTCCCGCAATTGCGATCGCCGGTAATCACGATTCGGCATCCCGCATCGACAGCATCGCGCAATTGCTTTCCCTCGCCGGTGTTCGCGCTTTAGGCAAACCCAGGCGATCGGCAGACGGCGGCACGATTACTCTAAATACAAAAAGCGGTAAACTTTGTGTGGGAGCGATGCCTTTTGCTTCCGAACAAAGACTGTTAGATGCTAATTCTCTCTGGCAGTCTGGCGATGCCGATCGCCGCAAAGATTACCGCGAAATAGTAGCATATTTACTCGAAGATTTAACCAGGGATTTTAGAGACAATACTGTCAATATTCTGATGGGACACATGAGCATTGACGGTGCTCGATTGGCAAAATCCGAAGTCGCTTATTACACGCGAGAAAAATACCTCCTGTCATCGCAAACTCTGCCGCCGGAAGCTCAGTATGTTGCCCTCGGACACATCCACATTCACCAGCGTATTTCTGAGACTTCTCCGGCTTATTATTCGGGTTCTTTGATTCAGTTAGATTTTGGAGAAGCGGAACAGGAAAAAGGATTTTGCTTGATAGAAGTTGAACCGGGAAGTCAGGCCAAGGTGGAATTTAAGCCTGTGGCTTGCCACAAGCCGTTAAAAGTGCTTAAATGTCATAACGACAATCTCGATGAAACTTTACAAGCTCATCAGTATCATCCGGGTTTCTTGAAAGTAATTGTCGAACTGGACAGTCCGCAAATCGGACTTGCCGATCGAGTGCGCCAAATCTGTTCTCAAGCGCTGTTAATTGAACCGCGCTATCCAGATGCAGCGCTAGAAGCAACAGAAATAACTAATATCGATCCCAATAATTTCGATCCGGCAGTAGAGTTTTGCAACTATTATCAAAACCGATTGGGAACGACACCGAAACCGGAAGTATTGGAGGAATTTCAGAATTTGTACAACAAGTTTAAGGAAACAGTTAATAATTAAATACTCTTGTCTCCGCCTTATTTTAACAGGTTCCCAGGCTCGGTCTGGGAACCGATATCCAGAGGCATAGCCTCGCGCTTAAATAGGAAAATTGGAGGCAGAGCCTCCGAATCTGTGTTACCAGGCAGAGCCTGGTAAAAAGTAATAGAAAGCCCAAATCCAAAATCTAAAATCTAAAATTAATATGCGTCCACTCGAACTTATTCTCGAAGGATTTACCAGCTTCCGCCAGGAACAGCGTTTAGATTTTTCTCAACTCGATTTGTTTGCAATTACTGGTGCTACAGGTGCGGGCAAATCTTCACTGCTAGATGCCATGACTTACGCTCTTTTTGGCACAACAACTCGCAGTGGCAAACAAGTTAGTGATTTGGCAAGTCAAGGCAGCGAAAATTTAAAAGTGCAGTTGCGTTTTTCTGTGGGTTCGGCACAGTATCGGGTGACCAGAAGGTGGCGTTTTCGTCCGAAATCTCCCGAAAATAAGGTGATTTTGGACAACTGGCAAAATGGTCAATGGGAAACTTTGGGGACGAGTATCGTTGCTGTTCAAAATACCATCGAACAGATTTTAGGAATGGATTTTGATACTTTTACGCGAGCAATTGTTCTGCCTCAAGGCAAGTTTGATGAGTTTATTAAAGGGGATACTTCAAAACGCCGGGAAATTTTGCGGCAGCTAGCAGGATTTGAGATTTTTGAGCAGATGCGGAAGGAAACAAATGAACTCGCAAAGTTGCTGAAACAGGAACGGGAAATGGTGGAAAGGCAGCTAGCTGATTTGAGTGCGCCGACGGCGGATGAGGTGGCTCAAAAACGATCGCAACTTTTGATTTTAGAGCAGCAGTTGCCTGAGTTCGATCGCGCCGTTATGAAAGCTCAGAAGGATCTAGATGAAGAGGAACAGCTATTTTCGCAAATCGCTCGCTGGCAAGAGCTGCAACAACAACTGGCTAAATTAAATGCTAATTCTGCTGAGATGCACATTTTAGCACAGCGTTTAGAAAGAGCGCAAGCTGCCAATCATTTACAAGGAGATTGGGCTTTAGTGCGATCGGCTCGCAGTCAGTATGAAACTGCCGAAAGTGCTTCGGTGGCAGCGCGAAAGCTGTTAATTAAAGCTCGATCAGAGCTAGCAGTAGAGCAGCAGAAATTTGACGAGGCAAAAGCCAAAGAAAAGGCATTAGCGCCACAAATTAAGGCTCGCGAAGATGCTCTAGCTGCTGCGAAAGTATATGAAGAACAGCGCACTCAATTAGAAAAAGAAGTTGCGCTAGCCCAAAAAATTCAACAAGAAAAACTCCGCTTTTTTCAAGCAGCAGATAAAGAACTGCAAGCTGCTAACACTAAAATTCAAGGTGCGGGTTTTCGAGTGACTCAAACAGCCGCACAGCTTGAACAGTATTCGCTGGGAGGAAAGCGTTTAGAGCAATTGCAGCAAATTGCACCCTTATTGATGGAATTTCAGCTAGTTGCCAAGCAGGGAAAAGCTCAGGAGCAACAGTTGGATAAATCTATCGCAGAGAAGGAAAGGGCTCAACAGAATTATGTGGAGGTTGCCACTAATTTAGAAGCAGCCGAAATCAGGCTAAAAAAGTGCAGCGGCGAGTTAGAAGCGGCGGAAACCGCTAATGCGGAAGCGGCACGTTTAGAGAGTGTTGCTGCTGTCAGAATGTCGCTGAATTCTGGCGATACTTGCCCGGTGTGCGGGGGGGTGCATCCTGAGAGCGATCGCCTGCCTCCTTTGCCTAATTCTAATATTGTCGATCTCACTGGTTTGCGGCAGAAACTTGCGGCGGCAAATCAGGCTTTTCAAGCTGCTCAAAGGTTGGAGGCTGAGGGAAAAAGTGCAGTTTCAGCCTGCCTGCAAAAAGAGTCGGAAATTGCTCAAATGTTGGAATTAACCGCGAATAGAGTTGCCGAATTGCAGCAGCAAATCGCTCAAATTCTGGAAACTCCTCAGTGGGAAAGCTTGGGGTTGCAGCAGGAGTTGGCAATCCTTAAAGAGAGCGATCGCAAATACCGCGAAACCGAGCAGCAGTTCCAACTGGCATCATTGGAATATGATAATTGTCAGCAAAAATTTAATTTTGCTGTGGCGACTCAAGTAGCTAAACAGCAAGAATATCAAGATGCGATCGCCGAATCTGACCGCCGGCAGCAGCAGTTGCAAAGTTGTGTAAATGCGCTTTATCAAATTACCGAATATCAACCTTATCCTAATTTAGCAAAAGCCTTAGAAGAAGATAAGCAAAATTTGGCTAATCTGCTGAAAGTTGCCGAAAAATCCTATCAAACTGCTCAAAATACGGTTATTCAAGCAGCAGAGAGAGAGCAACAAGCTGGAGAGGTTTTTGGACAAGCCCAGGCCCATAAACAGCAACTAAACCTGGATTGGTCAGAAAAATTAACAGCGGCTGATTTCACAGAAGAGACATTTTTAGCAGCGGTTGCGACTGTTCAGGAACAATCGCAATGGGAAAATGCTATTCGTTCTCACCGCGAATCAAAAATTCAGTTAGAGACGCGGGCGAAAGATTTGAGCGAGGCGATCGCAGGCAGAACTACCGACGAGAATAATTTAGCACAAGTGCGATCGGCAAAACATACCGCCCAAGAAAACCTCAAACAAGCCAACAACAACCGCGCCGAACTGTTAGCTTGGATTCAAGTAGCAGCCCAAAACCTCGAACAAGCCGAAAGACTGTCACAGCAAATCACAAATTTCACAGAACAAGAGCAAACTTATCACACCTTAGCGCAGAATCTCAAATCCAACGAATTTCAATCCTACATTTTAGAACATTTAGAAGCAGAATTAGTCGGCAGCGCCACATTAATTTTGCAAGAATTAACCGAAAATCGCTATAAACTAAGAAACCAAGACGGCGAATACTGGGTAGCAGATAATTGGAACGGCGGCGAAGCTAGACGAGTGCGCACTCTTTCCGGCGGTGAAACATTTGCCACTTCCTTATCAATGGCTTTAGCTTTGTCAGAAAAACTGTCTCAAGGATCTCACTTGGGCAGCTTGTTTCTTGATGAAGGATTTGGCACTTTAGATACTGAAACTCTCGAAAGCGTTACTCAAATTTTAGAATCTTTGCGGCAGCGAGAAAGGCTCATTGGAGTGATTACCCACGTTCGAGAATTGGGGGAAAGATTGCCCGCACAAGTTAAAGTGTTTAAGTCGCCGCAAGGTTCTAAAATAGAATTACATAGATCCTGAAATGGAGAGGCGCGTGCGTGAAATAGTAAACTTGCTTAAGGACGTACATTATCACTAAACCAGCCCCTACAATTACCTATAATATATGATAAAAAATCACGCGACTCGAATGCAATCGGTACAGTCGCCCATAATTCCAGTAGTTGGCGAACTGATTCGCCAAAATCCGGGAACGATATCTTTAGGACAAGGCGTAGTTTACTACAATCCGCCACAAGAATCATTTGATAAAATTCCCGAATTCTTCGCCAATCCCGACAATCACAAATACAAAGCTGTCGAAGGAATTCCACAATTACATGATGCTATCGCAGCCAAACTTAAAACAGATAACGACATAGAAATTATTAATAGCAAAAACTGCATTGTCGTTACCGCCGGCAGCAACATGGGATTTACCAACGCCCTTCTCGCTATTACCTCGGCTGGGGACGAAGTTATTATCCAATCCCCTTATTACTTCAACCACGAAATGGCGGCAATTATGGCAAATTGCCGACCAGTGATAGTAGAAACCGACGCCAACTATCAACTTAATATCGATGCTATAAAAAAAGCAATTACCGACAAAACGCGAGCCATCGTCACGGTTTCACCAAATAATCCCACTGGTGTTGTTTATTCGGTCGAAGCACTCCGGGAAGTTAACGAAATTTGTCGCCAGCACAACATCTATCATATCAGCGATGAAGCTTACGAATATTTTACTTATAACGGTGTCAAACACTGTTCGCCCGCCGCTTTTCCCCAAAGCAGCGAACATACAATTTCTCTATTTAGCCTATCCAAAGCCTACGGTTTTGCGAGTTGGCGGATCGGGTATATGGTAATCCCAGAACACTTGCTGGTTTCAGTGAGAAAGATTCAAGATACAATCTTAATTTGTCCGCCGGTAATTTCTCAGTATGCAGCCCTGGGAGCCTTGCAAATTGGTAGAGGTTACTGCGATAATTATGTAAGGGCGATCGCATCTGTGCGCCAACTCGTATTAGACGAACTCAATACCATCCCAAACTTGTGTACAATTTCCCCAGCCGCCGGAGCATTCTACTTTTTCTTGAAAGTTGATACTGAACTCGATACAATGGAATTAGTGGAACAATTAATTCGCGAATATCACGTAGCAGTGCTTCCGGGTACAACCTTCGGCATGGATAGCGGCTGCTATTTGCGGGTTGCTTACGGTGCTTTGGAAAAAGCAACCGCCACCGCAGGTATTAGAAGATTAGTTAAAGGTTTGAAGACAATTTTAAACAAGTAAAATAGGAAAATTAAAAATGGTTTCCACTAACTTGAAAGCAAATACAAATATTCAAGATGCCTCCGCTGCAAAACTGGCAGACTTGCGCGATTTGATGGCAGATTACGACTTAGATTGCTATTACATCCCAGCGGTTGACGAACACTTAAATTTATCAGTTCCAGCAGCCAAGCAGCGACGAGCTTGGATGTGCGGTTTTACGGGTTCCGCCGGGGATTTGTTGGTTGGCAAAGATTCCGCTTGGTTGTTTGTGGATTCCCGCTATTACGAACAAGCCGAATTGCAAGTAGATCCGGGAATTATTCAAATATCGAAACTCGGGTTAGAAGGAAATTTAACCTTAATTGAAACTTTAGAAAAACTGGCTGTAGAATCGGCTGAAAAATCAACTAAAATTCGCCTGGGCTTTGACCCATTTACCGTAGCGACAGAGCTATATCAAAATTGGGTAAAAAAATTTGCAACTGCGGAGATTGAACTCATACCAATCCCGGAGAATTTGACAGACAAAGTGCGATCGCAAAATCCTTGGAAAACAGCAGAGACGTTACCCGCGATTGATGCAGATCCCATATTTAGCTTACCTGTATCCCTGACAGGAGAAACCGCCGCCGAAAAATTAGCCAGAGTCAGGGAAGCGATGCAAAAAGCCAACATCGATGTGCTTCCGATTACCAACCTCAATCAAATAGCGTGGCTGTTCAATCTCCGAGGCTCGGATATTCCCCACATTCCCATTTTCATATCCTATGCCATTGTTACCACAGATTCAGCGTTTTTGTTTACAAATCCCGAACGAATTTCACCAGAAATCAAGCAAGAATTGCGGGCGGATTTAACTTTGCTTCCCTACGCAGACTATCCGCATACCTTAGAAAGTTGCGTAAATTTGCCAAATAAAATTAGGGTACTTTTAGATCCGAAACACAGCACAGCAGGCACTTACCAGTTAATCTTAAACCAGCAAGAAGCGCAGTTCTACAACATCGAAATAATTTTTGAGACTCATCCGGTAGAAGGGATGAAAGCTCGCAAAAATCCGGTTGAAATCGAGCAGATGAAATCAGCTAATTTCAAAGCAAGTCGAGCGAAAACTTTGACTTTAAAGTGGTTGACAGAACAGCTAGAAAATGGTAATGTAGTGACCGAGTTTTATGTCAAAGAAAACATCGAAAATTTTTACCAAGAAGAAACAGATTTTCAGACTTTAACTTTTAGAACGATCGCCGGTGCGGGAGCTAATAGCTCGATCGTACATTACGGAACCCCCAGCCCTGAAATAACCTTAAAACCGGGGGAACTGCTGTTATTGGACTCAGGCGCGCAATATTTAGCAGGCACAACCGACGATACGAGAACAGTAAGTATCGGAGAACCAACGGCGCTACAAATAGAACACTACACCACAGTCTTAATCGCGCACATCAACTGTGCAATGCAGCAATTCCCCAAAGGAACAACGGGAGCGCAATTAGATGCGATCGCCCGTGCGGTATTATGGCAAGAACAGCTAGACTACGGACATGGCACCGGGCACGGAGTCGGCGCGTTTTTAGCCGGTCACGAAGGGCCCAATGGCATCAGCAAATCTGTGCAGTATCCCCTGGAAGCCGGAATGGTAACGAGCATCGAACCGGGATATTACGAACCGGGATGGGGCGGAATTCGCATTGAAAATCTCTATGTTGTCAGGGAGATGCCCTCCAAAAACGGTACGGTTTGGTACGGATTTGAATCGCTGACGTATATTCCGTTTGAGCGTAAATTGATAAATGTCGATCGGCTGTCAAAGACTCAACTAGCATGGTTGAATAATTATCACGCTGCTGTAGTCGAGAAACTGGAACCCGTACTTGATGCGGCAACAATTGAATGGTTGAAAAAAGCCAGCGCTGCGTTAGGTTAAGCCTTGTAATTGGTCGCACATTTAACTTGTGCACCTATTTTTCTGGAAACTCTTGTGGAGTGGGCTTCTAGCCCGCTCCAAAGGTAAAAAATAGCATATATCAGATAGGGACACGGCACTGCCGTGTCCCTACTGTATTTAATCCGATATTGAATCCGAGTGAAAACTGCTATAAAGCTGGTGACAAGACTCGAACTTGCGACAGGCTGATTACAAATCAGCTACTCTACCAACTGAGTTACACCAGCAGTGAAACTTAATATAGCAAACTTATAGTCATCTGCGCAACCCCCCCAGCCAATTTTTTTTCAACTTCGCTCAAAACCCCTCGTGGCAAGGGAAAAACCGGAATAGCCCACTGCCAATTAACTAATCGCACCGCCAAATCTTAATCGTCTGATCCGCACTGCCACTGGCGAGCAAATTGCCCGAAGGTGCGATCGCCACCGAGTACACCGTACCCGAATGTCCCTTAAGAGCGCTCAACAGCTCCCCGGTCTGCAAATTCCAAATATTAATCGTATTATCATCGCACCCGCTAGCTAAAGTCAAACCGTCCCGACTGATAGCAACCGAATCGCCCCTACTCACATAATTCTGCAAAATATGCAGCGCCTCATTCATTCCTAAATTCGTGACACCCTTCCCCCTCCCTGAATTAGTATTTAGAATCCGCAACAAACTGCCCGTCTGCAAATTCCGCAGCTTAATCGTATAATCATTGCTGACGCTAGCAAGAATCTGACCGTCCGGGGCGATCGCCACAGAATTCACCCCCACATTCAACCCCGAAAGAGTCCGCAGCAACTTGCCGCTTTCCACATCCCAAACCTTGCTTGTCGCATCCGAACTGCCACTCGCCAATATTTTACCGTCCGGGCTAAAAACCACCGCATTCACATTGTCAGAATGACCCCTCAAAGTCCGCAGCAACTCACCAGTCCGCAAATTCCAAAGCTTAATCGTATTATCAGCGCCGCCGCAGCTAGCAATTACCTGGCGCTTCGGGTTAATCGCCACCGAATTCACCTCCATAGAATGTCCAGGAAAAGTACACAGCAAATCACCGCTATGCAAATTCCAAAACTTAATGGTTTCGTCCGAACTGCCGCTGACCAACATTTTTCCGTCATAGCTAATAGCAACCGAATTTACGCGATCGGAATGTCCCGTCAGAGTGCCAATTAATTCCGCTGTTTCTAAACTCCAAATCTTAATAGTTTTATCCCAACTGCCGCTAGCCAGAATTTTGCCGTCAGGACTAATCGCCAGAGAATTCACAAACGATGAATGTCCAGGCAGCGTGTATACGCACCGCCATTTCAGATTTGTTAATTTGTGAGCTAATTCCTTCGCCCGCTTAGATGCCTCCTCAACTGCCTGTCTGCGTTTGAGTTCAGCCTCCTCCAAACGCTGGCGTTCCGCCCTAGCTTTCGCCTCTCTAAGCGTCAGCCGCCGCATCTCTCCCTTATAAACTATTCGCTGCTGCTCCTGAATTTCTTTAAGAGTTTCAATATACGGTAGGGCCCAATCTTTAGAAAACCATTCGTGAGCAAATTCCGCCTCTAATTTAAATAGCTGAGGTTCGTGAGTAAAATCGATATTTAAATAATACAAATCAGCTAAAAAACCAGCCAATAACTTGTGGATTGTCACAATTATTTGCCGAATAATCCGCAGGCTCACTTTTCTATCTTTGCCCTCCGCCTCCAACTGGTGATAAACCTCTTCCCAATTCCAAGGCTGCATCGCCACTAGAGAAACGCTCTGATTTATGATTCCCCAAAAACCGACATGAAAATTAACTTCATAATCGCTGATATCGCTGTACAGTATAGCTGTCGGTACGGGAGACAAAACACTCTGCAACCGCTCCACATCAATATCAGAGATCGGCTTTTTGAAATAGTCTCCGTAAAACTGAACCGGAGACAAATCTCCGTGCTGGGGGTAGTGCTGGTTTAAAAAAGCTCTCAACTTAGCCGGCAGCTCGATATTCAGATTGTGGCGAAACGAATCCGGGCAATCTTGGCTAATTTTTGCGGGAGCAACTAACAGCAGCAATCGGTGCTGCTGCTGCTGCAAAATCTGTTCGGTTTCCTGCCTGCTCAAATTAGAAAACCAATTGTCTCTGTCCCAAATAGTTTGAATTTCGCTCAGCTTAACTCGAATTGCTTCTGATTGAAACTCCCGCATTAAGTCGCGGCAAAGCCGGCTAATTGCCCGCTTATCTCTCAATTCTTGTGCCTTAATCCGATTAGCGCGTTCTTCCTTTACCCATTCTTCTGCGTTGGCGAGCGCGATTAATTCTTGTTCTCTGGCCTGCTGCCGCTGCAAATATCTGACTTGTGCTTTAATCCAGCGGGGGTCTTTTTTTATTTGCTGGTTCAAAGCTGAAGAACCAGACGGCTCAATTTCTGCATAGCGTTCGTTGACAGCGCTTGCTCCCAATCTTTCTCCCAATTCAGAGGCTACAGGCTTCAACAGTTCAATTAGGGTGTCTGAGACGGGGCGGGGTAAGGACATACCAGTTAAAACTTTTTCTTATTAAGGGCGATCGCGCGAGTCAGGCATATCCCCCTGGGGCGGAAACTCTTGGCAGGGCTATTACATTTGGGCGATCGGCCGATGGTATCCGTAAGGCGTATCGTGCAGGCTTATCCAGCAGGCGTATCGTGCAGGCTTATCTTGCAGCCGCACAATTTTAGCACTTTAACTAAATAATAGTATCTATCTATATAGTGTACATTTTCCCCCGAATCTGAATTGAAAGCACCGACGGAAAAGACTTCAGGATATTCGATCGACCCTGAGTTCACCCAATTTGTTTTTTTTGTTGCCATTTGACTCGCTCTTGTCTATAATCATACTTCACAACCATAATTACGGTATTCCTACCTAATAACCGTACTTTCACTAGAGGAATAAATATAATGAGTCCGTGGCAACGCCTAACTCAACACCTTCACTGGTCGCAACAGCCATCAGTCAGCACAAATCAATCATTAACTGGACTGAAAAGATTTGTGTCGCTATTTTTAGTGGGAATAACCTTAAGTCTGGCCGTTGCATCCTGCGGCCAGGGAACCACCAACAACCCCGCAGCCACTCCAGGCGGTGCTAGCCCAGCAGCCAACAAAGGCAACGTAGAATTAACCCTAGTATCATTCGCCGTCACTAAAGCCGCCCACGAAGCGATAATTCCCAAATTCATAGAACAATGGCAAAAAGAAAAGGGTCAAACCGTCACCTTCAACCAAAGCTACGGCGGTTCCGGTTCCCAAACTCGGGCTGTAATTGACGGTTTAGAAGCAGACATCGTACACCTAGCCCTCGCCCTCGACACTGCAAAAATTGAAAAAGCCGGACTAATTCAACCTGGGTGGGAAAAAGAAGTCCCCAACGAAGGCATAGTCAGCAAATCCGTAGGAGCAATAGTCACCCGCGAAGGCAATCCCAAAGGCATCAACACCTGGGAAGATTTAAGCAAAGACGGAGTAAAAGTGATTACTGCCGATCCTAAAACATCAGGCGTTGCCCGTTGGAATTTCCTCGCACTTTGGGGCTCGGTTGTTAAAACCGGAGGAGACGAAACGAAAGCATTAGACTTTACTAGCAAAGTCTACAAAAACGTCCCGATTCTGACTAAAGATGCCCGCGAAGCCACTGATGTATTTTTCAAACAAGGGCAAGGCGACGCCTTAATTAACTACGAAAACGAGATTCTTCTGGCAGGTGAGAAAGGCGAAAAACCGACTTATAGTATTCCCGAAGTCAATGTTTCGATCGACAATCCGATTGCCATTGTCGATAAAAACGTTGATAAGCACGGTACTCGCGAAGTCGCCGAAGCATTTGTCAAGTTTCTCTACACCCCAGAAGCTCAGCGAGAATTTGCCAAAGTAGGCTTCCGCCCAGTAGATGCGACAGTAGCGGCGGAACCAGAATTTGTCAAAAAATATGCCCCCATCAAAACCCTATTTACAGCTCAAGACTTAGGAGGTTGGGGAGATATTCAGCAGAAATTCTTCGATGACGGAGCTGTTTTTGACAAAATCCAAGGTTCAATTAAACAGTAAAAAAACAGACTGCGCAGAGCCCCGCCTTCCCCGAAGTTGTCGGGGCTTTAAAAGATTCACTATTATTGACAACTCAAAACTCTTCACTTATGGCTGTATCATCTCCAACCAGCAACCCTGAGTCTCCGATCGAAAATATCAAAAGGGCGATCGGCAAAATCACATTACCTTGGGGAATCACCCTAGGCTACCTCAGCTTAATGCTATTGCTCCCAGTTGCAGCAATGCTGCTGAAAGCCAGCACAGCAAACCCCGCCGAATTTTGGGCAATTGCCACCAGTCCGATCGCCCTTTCCGCCTACGATGTGACCTTCTTTACGGCATTAATGGCGGCATTAATTAACGGAGTATTCGGCACATTAATTGCCTGGGTATTAGTCCGCTACGACTTTCCCTTAAAACGGGTTGTCGATGCAGCAGTCGATTTACCTTTTGCACTGCCCACCTCCGTCGCCGGTTTAACTCTCGCCACAGTTTACAGCGATAACGGCTGGATCGGCGGGCTGTTTGCACCCTTGGGAATCAAGATCTCATTTACTCGCTTGGGCGTAGGAATAGCGATGATCTTTATTTCCTTGCCCTTTATCGTGCGGACTGTACAGCCAGTTTTAAACGAAATGGAAAAAGACATCGAAGAAGCAGCTTGGTGCTTGGGTGCTTCTCAATTTCAAACCTTCTGGCGAGTAGTTTTACCGCCACTGTTCCCGTCTATTTTAACCGGCGTTGCCCTCGGATTTTCGCGAGCGGTTGGCGAGTATGGCTCTACTGTAATTGTAGCTTCTAACATACCCTTCAAAGATTTAATCGCGCCCGTATTAATTTTTCAAAGATTGGAACAGTACGACTATGCAGGAGCAACAGTTATCGGCACTATCCTGTTAGGTATTTCGCTGACAATGCTGTTTGCAATTAATCTCTTACAAGCATGGAGAAGACGCTATGACGGCTAATAACATCAATTCACCCGCTGATTACAAATTTCCGCCTGCGGGTTCTAGTCCGAGTCAGGAGAAAGCCTGGGTAAAACCAACTTTAATCGGAATTGCGAGCGGCTATCTTGCTCTCGTCTTATTTATCCCCATGCTCAACGTTTTTTACCAAGCTTTCAGAAAAGGATTTGAACCCTTTTTTTCTAACTTAACCTCGCCCGATTTTCTGCACGCAGCGCAACTTACCTTGGTGATTTCTCTGATAGTTGTGCCTGTAAATACAGTATTCGGTTTGTGCGCAGCCTGGGTAATTGGTCGCAATAAATTTCGGGGGCGCACGCTATTAATCAGCATTTTAGACGTGCCGTTTGCCATATCTCCCGTAGTTGCAGGTTTAATGATTGTACTGCTTTACGGTCGGGTGGGATGGTTCGGGCCGTGGCTGGAGGCGGCCAATATCAAGGTTATTTTTGCCTTCCCGGGAATGGTGCTGGCTACTGCTTTTGTTACCTTGCCTTTTGTTGCCCGCGAAGTAATTCCTGTTTTGGAAGAAGTGGGAACAGATCAAGAAGAAGCGGCGAAAACTTTGGGAGCAAATGACTGGCAAATTTTCTGGAATGTCACGCTTCCCAGTATTCGCTGGGGATTGCTTTACGGGGTAATTTTGACCAATGCTAGAGCAATGGGAGAATTTGGAGCAGTCTCTGTGGTATCGGGAAATATTGCTAAAAAAACGCAAACTTTGCCTTTGTTTGTAGAGGATGCTTACAAGCAGTATGCGACGCAAGCCGCATTTTCAGCGGCGGTAATTCTAGGCTTTTTAGGAGTTATTACCCTTGTACTTAAGGAGATTTTAGAACGAAAAACTAGCATTAAAGAAGTTGAATAATAGTCATTAGTCCTTAGTCATTGGTTATTAGTCATTAGGGCGGTAGGTTCGCACGGTGCACCTCATCCCTGAAAACAGTAAACATTAGGAGGCTGAAATGTTAGCTCACAACTCTAGCGAAGCTGAATTTGAGGCGAGCGACGATTTTCACAAAACCCAAGAATCAGATATTCCCAAATCTGACAGTGGCGACAGCAGACCAACTCAAACCCGCATTCGCATTCGTGTGCCTAAAGAGTACCATCAGGAACCAGTGATTTCTCACCTGATTTCTGAATACGGTTTGACGGTTAATTTTAATGCTGCTTTCTTGGGTGTCAAAACTTTAGAAGACGGTTGGTTTGACTTGGAACTTAACGGTACCAGTAAACAGATTGAAAGTGCTCTGATTTATCTCAATGATTTAGATGTGGAAATCTGGAGCAATTCAAATAAACCCGATGAAGAAACTTGGTAATTAGTCAATCTTGGACGCAGAAACCGGGAAGAGGAGTTAAGATTCTGGACTGACACGCAGAATTTTATTTCCTCTTCCCGGTTTATTGAGTCTAATAGTCTCCAGGAATTTTAGTCATGAGTCAGCTTTTATCAGTCATATCTATTCCTGTAAAATAACCGCGATCGGCTTTCTAGTGAGGAATGCAAGTCCTCTTATAGCTAATAACCGTGACTGATGACTCTTGACTAACAAATCTCGATCGCCATCAGTTAATTATTAGATTGACAATTTTTGTAAAACCTGGTATTGTATCCATCTCTACCTGGTAGATCGGAAAACAGCGCGCAAGTTTTCTTCAACATTTTTGGTAACAGCCGGAACAATATCCCCCTTTAAAACTTCTCAACCATCAAACTAACTCAGTTAGGCTAGGGGTGCATAAAAAAAAGTTTTTGTCAATATTCAATTTAGGTGAAAGTTAAGTTAGGTGAAAGTTAGGGGCGATCGACTCTCATCCGCACCGGAAAAAGATCTATCGCTGCTGCGGTTGGTTTGTGCTATGAATTTGATGTGTGTTTACCAGGAGAATTTGATCGTGGAACTCTATAAAGAACAGAAACACCAGATTGTTTTTGCAGATTCACAAGTTAAAGATTGCGAAAGTTTAACAGAAACCGCAAATCCCGATACAGAAATTGTTATTCTCAAAGCCGATCGCGACGGCATCGAGCAAATAGCCGAAACACTTAAACAGCGGAAAAATATTGCAGCCGTCCACATTTTGTCTCACGGCGCAGCAGCCAGCTTGCAACTGGGAACGACAGAACTAAATCTCAGCAACATTGAAAGCTATCGAAATTATTTAGAAACATGGTTTGCTTTGCCAGCAGCCGAGGCAAACTCTAACTCTCTAATTACTGCTAAACCCGAAATTCTACTTTACGGCTGCAACGTCGCTGCAGGAGAAGCAGGTGTCGCCTTCGTCCAAAGGCTGAGCCAGCTCACCGGAGCAAATATTGCCGCTTCCGACAACTTGACGGGGAATGCTGCGTTGGGTGGAGACTGGGAACTCGAAGTAACTACGGGCAACATAGAAACACCTTTGGCATTTTCTGCTGAGGCGAGGGAAGCTTACAGCGCAGTTTTAGTCGCCACATTTGGCGAACTGCGAGATGCGATAACTCTGGCTAACGCTTTGCCCAATGCAGACACGATTCCCATCACCGGCAACATCAGCTTCGCTCCCGGACAAGTTCTGCCTAGGATTTCCACCCCCATCACCTTTACCGGCGGCGGTTTCACCCTAAATCTCGGCAATAACCGGGGCTTCTTCATCGACAGCGCCACTACCCCAGTCACATTTTCCAACCTGACAATTACCGGCGGCATATCTACAGGCGGTGCCGGTACGGGCGGCGGTGGCGGTGCAGCCGGCATGGGCGGCGCACTATTTATCAACAGCGGTACTGTCACAGTTGACAGCGTGACCTTTACTGGCAACAGCGCTACGGGGGGCGCTGGCAGCGTGGCCCCCGTAGCTCCTGCGGCAGCAGGCCCTGGTGGCAACACAGATTTTGCAGGCCTGTTTCCCTTCGTTTCCGCAGGCGGCCCCGGTCAAACTGGCCTCACCGGGTTGGTAAATAACGGCGCTGCAGGTGGGCCCGGCGGCCCGGGTGGCAGTGGTGGCGCTGGCAGTGGCGGATTGCCAGGAACTGGTCTTAACGGCGGAATTGGTGGCGCGGGAGGGGTTGGTGGCAGCGGTACACCGGGCGGTACTAATGGCGGAGTTGGCGGCGCTGGCGGCGCTGGCGGCGCTGGTGGCTTGTTGGGTGGCGGTGGCGGTGGTGGCGGTATCGGCGGTATCGGCGGTGTCGCAGGTACCGGCACTGCCGGCGGTGGCGGCGTTGGTGGTGCTGGCGGCGCTGCCGGATTCGGCGGCGGTGGCGGCGGTGGCGGCGCTGGCGGTACCGGCAGTGTCGCAGGTGCTGGTGGCAACGGCGGTGTCGGCGGCTTCGGTGGAGGTGGCGGCAGCGGTACAGTAGGCGGAGCCAGCACGACCGTCGGAGCTTTCACCCCAGGTGGCGCCGGCAGCCCAACCGGTGGCGGTGGCGGTGCTGGTTTGGGAGGCGCAATTTTTGTTAATACAGGCAGTTTGACCCTGAACAACAGCACTTTGTTCAGCAACACAGCAACGGGAGGTGCTGCTGGTGGTGCGGGGGCTGCACCGGGCCAGGGCGCGGGGGCCGCGATTTTTGTCAACAGCGGCGCTACTGCAACTCTGACTAACAACACCATCACTGCTAACACTGCTACTGCTACTGCTCCTGCTGTTGCTGTCGGCGGGGGTATTGCTACTAACGGCGGTACTGTGAATGTCAGAAATTCGATCGTCGCCGGGAATTTGGGCGGCGCGAATCCTGACGTGTTCGGGACATCTTTCGCCGCCACCAGTATCAACAATTTGATCGGGAATGTTGCTGGCAGCAATTTACCTGTCGCCCAGCAACTGACAGTTCCTATAGGAAATGTGATCGCACCTGCTGCAGGATTGAACGAGGCTACAGGCGTTCCCGTGACTTATGCTTTGGCTGACAGCACCGCGACTCCTAATCCGGCGATCGATACTGGGGATGCCGCAGCCGCAGCCGCTGCGGGGGCAACTGACCAGCGGGGTGCTGGCTTTCCCCGGACGATCGGCGCTAATGTTGATATCGGTGCTTATGAATACGGCCCGATCGTCACAGGCCTTAAATTCAACGACCTTAACGGGGATAGCCTGCAAGGTGCCGCAGCGACTGAACCAGGTCTCCCGGGCTGGGTGATTTCTGTAGGCACGAAGAGCGCTACTACCGCAGCCGACGGCACTTACATCATCCGCGACGTAAAAACAGCTACTCCGATTACAGAAGCGCCGCCCGCTGGAACGCCTGCGACTGCTTGGGTGCAGACTGTCGGCCCGACTCCGGCAAATACGGGTATTGTTAATGTCACCGGTGCCAATTTCGGCAACTTCCAACTGACATCGATCGCGGGCAAAACCTACACCGATCTTGCGGGGAACGCCGTCTTAGATCCCACCGACACCGTATTAAACGGCATCACCGTTAACTTATACAAAGACACCAATGCCAACGGCACGCTAGAAGTCGGCACAGATACTGTTGTCGGCACTGCACAAACCACTGCGGGAGCCGGAGATTACACATTCTCCGATATCGGCCCCGGCAATTACCTGATACAAGCCACTCCTCCAGCCAACTCCAGCATCTCTTTCCCCGCTGCCGCAATTCTCGTTAGCGCCCAAAGCGGTACTGCCGTTACGGGTCAAAACTTCGGCATTTTCCAAAGCATCACCGTCAGCGGCACCAAATTCACCGACCTCACAGGCGACGGCTTCACTGCTGACGACACCCCCCTCAACGGCACTACCGTTCGCTTGTTCAAAGATACTAACGATAACAGCACTTTAGATACGGGTGATGCGGAAATCGCCTCTCAAGTTACCGGGACAGCGCCAGCGGCTGCTGGGACGTATAGCTTTGCCAACGTCGGCTCCGGACGGCACTTTGTGAGAGAAGACGTACCGACGGGTTTCTCACAAACCGCCGGCCCGGTTTTTTATACAATTAACCCGGTCAGCGGCACAAACATTACGGCTCAAGACTTTGGCAACTTCCAGTTGGGCAAAATCGGCGGGCTCAAATTTAACGATCTCAACAAAAATGGCATTCAAGATGCCCCAGCAGAACCACCGCTAGGAGGCTGGACAATTTACTTGGATGCCAACAACAACGGCGTGCAAGAGGCAGTACCAGCCGAAACAGGCACCAACGCCACCGTCACCGATGTCGCCGGTAACTACCAGTTCACCAACTTGCCAGCCGGCACTTATACAGTGCGGGAAGTGCCACAAACTGGCTGGACGCAAACTGTGCCCCCCGTCAATGCAGCCACGCCTACTCTTTCCGGTGCGTTTACGATCGCCGTCACCAGCGGCACCGACTCCCAAAACAACAACTTCGGCAACTTCAGGCCCAACTCGATTAGTGGTCTGAAGTTCAATGACCTCAACACAAATGGCATCCAAGATGCGCCAGCAGAAACAGGACTACTCAACTGGCAATTCTTCCTCGATACCAACGATAACGGTACTCTCGACACCGGGGAACCGAACACCCTCACCGATGCCGCCGGCAACTACAAATTCCTCGATTTGTCAGCAGGAACCTACAAAGTGCGGGAAGTCTTGCAGCCTACTTGGACGCAAAGTACCCCCGATCCGGCGGACATCACTGTCACCAGCGGTCAAGACATCGCTAATATCAACTTCGGCAACTTCCAGTCGAGTACCATCAGCGGTCAAAAATTCAATGACCTCAACAACAACGGCGTTAAGGATGCCGGAGAATTGGGGCTAGGTAACTGGCAAATATTCCTCGACAGTATCACTCCGGATGGATTGTTTCAGCAGGGCGAACTCACTACCATCACCGATGCCACAGGCAACTACACTCTCAAGGACATACCCGCAGGTACTTTCCAGATAAGGGAAGTCCAGCAAAATGGCTGGACGCAGACGACCCCCAACCCCGCCCCCGTTACGGTAACAGGTGGAGCTAACATCACGGGCATTGACTTCGGCAACTTCCTGCCCCAACCGGGTACGATCCGAGGTCTGAAGTTCCGAGACAGCAACAACAATGGCACTCAGGAGGCTGGAGAACCGGGTTTACCGAATTTCCAAATTCAGTTAACCAATGTCGTAGCTGGAACTGCTCCTGCTCCTGCTCCTGTTACTACTACCACAGACAACAGCGGCAACTACCTGTTCGCGAACCTAACGCCGGGAACCTACCGCGTCCGGGAAGTCAACCAAACTGGGTTTACCCAAAGCACCCCCGACCCCGCCGACATCGACCTAACTTCAGGCGCTATTGTCAGCGGCATCAACTTCGGGAACTTCCCGACGCCTGCACCTGTACCGACGCCGACACCTGGACCGACGCCTGCACCGACACCGCCGACATCGCCTGCACCGACGCCTGCACCTGCACCGGCGCCTGTACCGACGCCTGAACCGACACCGACGCCTGCACCTGTACCGACGCCTGCACCTGTACCGACGCCGACGCCGACACCTGCACCGACGCCGACACCTGCCCCTGTACCGACGCCGACACCTGCACCTGTACCGACAGATTTGGTTTGCCCTGAGAACTTCCCGAGGATCGCTACTCCCAATGAGCCCGGCATTCCTTCAGCGGCGGGTAATGTGATCAACGGCCCTAACGGCGACGATACGATCGTGGGTAGTGCCGACAGTGACTCTATCTTCGGGTTGAGCGGCAACGATTTGATCTTTGGTCGAGGGGGCGGCGACTACATCAATGGCAATACAGCCAACGATACTATCTACGGAGGCATCGATAGCGATACTCTCTTCGGCGGCAAAGGCTTTGACCTGATTTTTGGCGATCGCGCTAACGATACGATTTATGGCAATCGCGGCAACGACTCGATCTCTGGCGACGAAGGCAATGACGTATTGTACGGCGGCAAAGCCGAGGACGTAATTTTGGGAGGAGGCGGCGACGACGTGCTAATTGGCGATCAAGGCAATGACACTCTATGCGGCCGCGACGGTAACAATACCTTAATTGGCGGCAGCGGGGATGATTTGCTCTTTGGTGATATCGGCGATAACTTGCTCTTTGGCGGCTTTGGTAGCGATACTCTAGTCGGCGGTGGCAGGAATGGCTTTGCCTTGGCAGCGGGCGGGGGAATTGACACCATTATCAACTTCACGCAAGGAGTTGATTCGCTCGTGTTGGTGGGAGGCTTGGACTTCAATCAACTGTCATTGAGCGAAACTAATGGCTCAACTGCGATCGGAATCGCCGGCAGCAACGAGATTTTGGCTGTAGTGGCGGGCGTGCAGCCGAGCCAGTTATCGGCTCAGAGTTTTACCTTGCTGGTTTAGTCCGCATTCCACAGTAGGGTGCGCAGGGCGCGCACCCTACTCTTGCCTGGACAATGGGGAGCAGGGGAACCATATTTCCTCCCCTCCTTTGGTTCAAAGTTGTTCGAGATACTTCAGCAAGTCTGCCATTTCTTGCGGACTCGGCTGAAACTGGGGCATTGGTGGGGTTTGCCCGCTCGTGACTTGCCGGATCAGAGCGAATTCGGATTTTCGCTCGGACACTCCGTGCAAGTTGGGCCCGACTTGACTGTCTGAAACGGATATGTGACACCCCGCACAGTTCATTTGAAAGATGGCGGAACCCTGAAACGGATTGCCAGTGAGGGATAGTACGCTTTTGACGTAAGGATCTGCGACTTGAAAGTGACGAATTGCGATCGTCGCCAAGAAGATGGCAAGCAACACCGCTAGCGCAAATATGGCAAGTCGCTCGATCGGGTTTTTAATTTCATTCCTGGCAAGTTGGTTATTCAAAGGAGTTCAATTAAAAATAGTATCTACAAGAAAATTTATTTCTCATAACATAGCTTAATCGTTCGCAGCAGGGAGAGCAAGATCTAATACTCCCGGAAGGGCGTTTTTCGGAAAATTCATCTGTGTAAGTGCTGGTAATATTAAAAATAGGTTGTTAAATCTTAACGTTAAGGAGATCTCATGGTAGAACCGCTGCTTTCAGGTATTGTTCTGGGTCTAATCTTTGTTACTCTGGCGGGGCTGTTTTTTGCTGCTTATCAGCAGTACAAGCGCGGCGATCAGTTGGGTATCAACAAGTAAAAGGGCGAATTTTGCCTAAATGGGCGGGAAGGGCGGGTTGACAAATACCCTGGATATGAATCGTAGATATTGGCGAACCCGCCTCTACAAAACCCGTCCCCGAGCTTAATTGCTGTTAATTTGCCAGACATGAGATCGGGCGTGTAGCTTCTATTTCCCAGATGTCTGCTGACACCGGTAGCGATCGCACCCTAAATGCGATCGCACCCTCAATACGATTCTCTGTGATGTCAGAATAGAAAAATTAGATATATCGATCGAGAATAGCAGCAGTTTCCAGGCCTGTTTTTTCCCAGCTAAATTGTTTTGCTCTGGCTAAACCGAGCTCCCGCAAGTGCGATCGAACTTTGGAATCCACTGCAAGCTCTTGCATAGCAGAGGCAATTTCCTCGACGCTGTAGGGGTTGACTAATAATGCTGCACCCCCCGCCACTTCCGGCATTGAAGACAGGTTAGAGGTGATGACAGGAGTGCCGCAGGCCATTGCTTCGAGTACGGGGAGGCCGAATCCTTCCCAAAGACTGGGGAAAACCAGGGCGATCGCATGGTTGATGACTTTGGGCAAGTCGGCCGCGGGAATGTAGTCTAAGAATTTTACTCGATCGAACAATCCCAATTCTTGAACCTGCGCCTTCAGCAGTGGCGTATAGCGTTTGTCTTCCGAACCTGCTATCCACAATTCGTACTCGGAATTATCAGCCAAAGCAGCAAACGCTGCTACAACTCGCTGCACGTTTTTATAGGGATTGTGGCGGCCGATATAAAGAAAATAATTGCTGGTTGGTAAGTCTAAAAAACGGAAAAAACTGGTATCATATCCGGGGAAAATTGGCGTAATTAAATTAGTAGGAATTTTGCAAAAATTAGCGATATCGTTGGCAGTTGATTCTGAGTCGCAGATGACGTGTTGAGCCTGCCGCAGCACTTGGGGAATGTAGTAGCGGTGGTAAGGTGTCAGAGGATCGAAGCGGCGGGGAAATCGCAGCGCTATCAAGTCATGTACTGTAATTATATAGCGGCAACCTGTAAATAGAGGAGCTTCGGGAATTGGGGAAAATAACAGGTTAGATTTTAGCTGTTTGTAAATTTTTGGGAGTTGGGTTTGTGTCCACACCAATCGGTTGATGTGTCCTTTGGTTCCTTGTTCTGGTGTTAGGTTTGGGGGGATTTGGTAGCATTTGTTATTGGGAAAATTTTCGGCTGTTAGTAATGTTGGATTGAGGGATTTTAGGTGGGGAAATAGGTTTTTAGCGTAGATGGCTAAGCCGGTTGGTTTGGAAATTAGGAAGGAGAGGTTGATGAGCAGGTTGGATTGGGGATTGGGCATGAGATAATATGTAGATTGCGGTTTTAGGGTGGAAGTTTTTTTATTTAACCTGAGATATTGGACTATTCTCAATTAGCCTTTTATGAACAGGCAAGATGCCTGTTCCACAAAAGATAAATTTTCTTGTGGAACAGGCATCTTGCCTGTTGCTGACAATGCTGCAAGATGTGAGTTTAACCGCAGAGGGTGCAGAGAAGAGAAAGGAAGAGAGGGAATATTTAAAGATATTGCTGTAAGATGTTGGCGGTTGCTGTTCCGGTTTTGTTCCAGCTAAATTGAGATGATCTGGCTAAACTCGCAGTTTTTAAGTTCGATCGCACTTTTGAATCTGTGGCTACTGTTTGCATGGCTTCGGCTATTTCTCCGACGCTGTAAGGATTGACTAATAATGCGGCATCTCCGGCTACTTCTGGCATCGATGACAGGTTGGATGCGATGACGGGTGTGCCGCAAGCCATTGCTTCTAAAATTGGTAAGCCGAATCCTTCCCAAAGTGTAGGGAAAACTAGGGCGATCGCCTGATTCATCAGTACGGGCAATTGAGAATAGGGAACGTAACCGAGAAACTTTACCAAAGATTGTAAACCCAATTGTTCAACTTTTGCTGTCAACTGCGGCGTGTAGGCATTGGGAGGCCCTGCTAGCCACAATTCGCAATTTGCGCGATCGGGCAAACTCGCAAATGCAGCAATTAATCTTTCTAAGTTTTTATAAGGATCGTGTCTGCCGGTATAAAGAAAATAATTTTTGGTTGGCAAGTCGAGATATCTAAAATTAATATTATCGCAAGCTAGGGGAATTGCGGTCATCTTTTTAGGCGGAATTTGGAAAAAGTTAGCAACATCTGCCGCCGTTGCTTGAGAATCGCAAATAATATGTTCTGCTTGTCGCAAAACCTGCGGTATGTAGTAGCGAAAATAAGCTGTTAAGCGAGAAAACCGTTGGGGAAATCGCAAAGGGATTAAATCGTGAACAGTGACAATGTAGCGGCATCGGGAATACAAAGGTGCTTCTGGAATTGGGGAAAATATCAGGGTTGACTGCAATTTATGGTAAATTTTTGGCAAATTGAATTGAGTCCACCGCAGCCTGTCAATTTGTCCTTTCGGGCCGCGATTCGGTGTCAGAGTTTCGGGAATTTGATAGCAAGTATAATTTTCAATGGGCTGGGAAACAAGTAATGTTGGTTTTAGCTGTTGCAGTTCTGGGAAAATATTAGTGGCATAAGTCCCGATTCCAGTTGGTTCGGGAGTTAAAAAGGATAAATTGATTAACAGTGAATTAGACATGATTTTAGATATCCGGCGACTGAAAGTCGCGATTACACATACAAAGTCCGCCTGCGCGGACTGAAGAAAACGGTAATAAAATTGACTTTGATATTAGTCCTATGCAAGAGGACTTTAGCTTTGGGCTAAGGATTTTAACCCCTGGTGGACTACTTAATTAGCCTTTAAGTTCGATCGAGCATTTGAGCTATATCGGCAGGATTTGGCAGCCGAATTGTAGCATATTCTTGGTAAATAATCTCAAAAAAACTCTTGACTTTTTTATCGAAACGTGCAAGTCTAAAGTTCTGACTGCGCTGCTGTGCACCTGCTTGAAGTTCTGCTAGCAAATCGGGATTAACAATTAGTTGATGTGAATGCTGGCACAGTTCCTCAACGGTATTGAACAAAAAGCCCGATCGCCCATTTTCGACAATTTCCGGTTGGCCGCCACCGTTGAAAACAATCGGAGCACAACTATTTTGCATTGCTTCTACAGTCGCCATCCCGAAATGCTCAAATCTTTGAGGATTGACTTCACCCAAACCGCAGCCGTGCCAAAATATACTTGCTCTAGCATAAAGCGATTTTACCTCATTGAAGTCAGCATTGACTTTTAGCTCGATCGCCCTTGAATCTTGCTTCAATAAATTCTGAACCGTCTTTAAATAAGGATTGCGGGGAATGCTGCTGCCGGCTAAAATTAGCCGCCATCCTTGAAGTTCTTCGGGATAATCTGCTAGCAAACGGCGGAAAGCTTTAATTAGTTCAATTTGCTTTTTTGTTCCCCCAGCTTCAAACTGTCCCACAGCCAAAATTATGTTTTCTTTCGGCACTTTAACTGTTGCCATTTCCACCGGGGGATAAAGCAGAAAAGTGGGCTTTAAGTTCCAGCGTTTCTCCAACCACTTAACTGTAAATTGACTGTTGGCAATAATGAAAGTGTAATCATCGACTGCAAAGTGACGGTTGCGGAAAGTATTGGGAAAGTGGCAGAAAAATACTGAGATTGGCGACAATGGTTGCACTTTTTCCAGTTGGTTTGCGTTGATAAAAATATCGTAGTTTTTGCTTTCTCTGGCAATTTCATCAAAGGGATTTTCCATATCCTCCACAATGATGCTGGAATCGATGCACTGCATTCCGCGTTTCTCGTAAAACGCCAAGGGCATAATTTTAATTTTGCACCCTGAAAGGTTGAGTCCGTACCACGATTCTAAGTCGGAAACAGCAACTGCTTTGTTGGCGATAAAAGTAATGTCAAATTCATTTTGTAGTAGCGAGGCGATGGTAGCGACGTATTTTTGACCGCCACCAATAAAATGCAGCCCGTGATCGTAAATGGCGATCGACATTTTGCGATCGCCCCGAACCACCTGTAATCGAGAAAAAATGCGATCGACCTTCAGGCGACTGTAAATCACCGCCAACTTTTCCGACAACTGCGGGATTACAGTTTCAATTATTTCTGGTTTCTGATAATCTAGCAGTTTTTTAATCGCTACAAATAAACTCTCGAACAGCAAATCGTACTGCTTGTTAGTAAAAAAATCTGAAGTATGAATTCCTTTGACTAATTGCAAAGGTTCGTGTTTTGCCAAATAAAGAAACCGATTGCGGTTGCAGAAATACTCGGTAAGTTTGCTGCCTTTACTGGAACCCCGATACTCGTGATGGGCTATAGCGGCGGGAGTATAAAGCATTTTCCAACCGCGTTTGTGACAGCGTTTGGCAAACTCTACATCCTCAAAATACATCACAAAATCTTCATCTATCGGCCCCACATCTTCCAGACATTCCCTCCGGAAAAGCACCGCCGCCCAACAAAGCCCTTCGACTTCCCGTTCTGTATCGTACTGTCCCGCATCTTTTTCGCCAAAGCCGACATCTTGCCAATAAAAATTAGGTAATTGCTGAATGCCAGCGCTGTTAATCCGCCCGTCTTTAAACAGCAATTTGCCGCTAGTCGCACCTACTTCTTTATTAGTTTCTAGCCGTTTTACAAGAATCTCTAACCAGCGACTGTCAAGGGTGGCATCGTTATTTAGAAAGGCGATATATTGCCCTTTCGCTTCGCTGATGCCGAGGTTGAGGGCTTTCGCAAAGTTGTTGGCGGAGTTGACAAAAATGCGAACTTTTGGAAATAGTTCGCGCAGGGAATTAACGGAATCGTCTTGAGAACAATTATCAATTACAATTAAATCTAGCTGCGATTCGGGATACGCAAGTTTTTGTAGAGATTTTAAGCAATCTTTCGTGTGGCGCAGACCGTTATAGTTGACTATAATTAACGAGCATATTGGCAGTGCAGTCATTCGATTTTAGATTTTAGATTTTAGATTTTAGATTGAGTAATTGAAGGATTGAAGAATTTTAGATTTTCGATTTGGGATTGAATAATTTTCGATTCAAAAATTGAATTATCGAGGAATTTTCGATTTGGAATTGGGGATTTTAGATTGAGGAATTGAATTATTTTAGATTTTTGATTGAAGCATTGAAGCATTGCTCTCGCGAATAAATCTGGGGCCTTGTGACCAAATTATTTTGGGTCATCTTTGATGCTTTATTGTTGTCGATCGAGCAATTGAGCGGTAATCTTCTCTAAAATAGCAGTATGTTGCTGCTGCACTGCTTTAATTTGCTCTATTTCAGACTGAAAAGTTGCGATCGCATTTTGTTGAGACTCAAGCTGTGCTGTAACTTCGGGAGATCCGCTGCTGAATTCGGATTGAATTTTTTTCTCTAAACTTTGTTGATTTTCTTGCAATTTTTGCAATTGAATGCTCAATGTTTGAACGACGCGGGTATTAGCGAAATTGTAAATTACTTGTCGTTCGAGTACGGGTCTGAGCAATTTTCGGACTATTTTTCTAACTGCAATTACTGCCGAACCCAGTCGTCTTTGGTAAGAGGTAATTGGTATGTTATAAATGTCGAAACCCGCCTTTAAAAGGGCGATGTCTTCGTCATCTTCATTTTGGGCGATCGCACTATTTTCTGTTCCCAACAGCGACGGCTCAGCTATACCAATTCGCGGATCCAAAGTTTGCCGCAATTTATGTATTATCTGTTGAGTTGGTATTTCTTCGTACTCCAAACTTTCCTCTCCTTGAGATAACTTACTATGACTTAATTATGGAACAGGCATCTTTGCTGTTGCAATCAGTGTAACTAATTGTGAACAGGCAGCTTTGCTGTGTGAATAATTGTAATTAATTGTGGAACAGGCCGGAAAGCCTGTTCAAGGGCGGGCAGGATGCCCAACCCCTATTCCCCACAAAACAATTTATCTCTTGCTAAATCAGGATTATTGCTTCCGATATTGGGAATATCTCAATTTAAGCTATAGCAATCCTAAATCATTTGTGAATTTCTTACTCCCTCCCCTTACCAAGGGGAGGGTTGGGGTGGAGTAAAAAGTTTACGACTCCTGCAAGGATTGCTATAACTCGATTTGACTGTCATCACCAATCATAAACCGCAGAGCTTTTGGACGAGCCGGTGCATTAGTGAGTTGAGCTCGCTGCCCGATCACGCTGTCAACAATTCGCTGGTGAATGCCAACTATTTTTGCCCCTTGCAATATTACACTGTGTTCGATGTCAGCATCAATCATCGTCACGCGATCGGCAATACTGCTGTAAGGCCCAATAAAGCAATTTTCAATGCGGCAATTTTCCCCAATTACTACCGGCCCGCGAACTGTAGAATTAATGATTTCCGTTCCTTCGCCTATTTGGACTCGTCCGATAATTTGACTTTTTGCGTCTACTTTTAATTCAGTTGAAGCTACGATACGGCTATCTAAAATGATTTGGTTTGCACTCAGCAAATCGTCTTTTTTCCCCGTATCCAGCCACCAACCCTCTAAATTGCAGGCTTCTACCTGTTTTTCCTGATTCATGAGCTGTTGAATAGCGTCTGTAATTTCCAGTTCGCCACGGGCCGAGGGTTGAATTTGATCGATCGCCTCGTGAATAGTAGGAGCAAAAAAGTAAATCCCCACCAGTGCTAAATTCGATGGCGGAACTTGTGGTTTTTCTACTAACTCCAAAACTCTTCCTTTCTCATCAACTTTTGCCACACCGAAAGCAGAGGGATTGGGAACGGGACGCAGCAAAATTAGAGCGTCTAGTTTTTGCTTGTTAAAAATTTCTAAAAACGGATCTAGCTGATTCTCAATTAAGTTATCTCCCAAATACATAATAAACGGAGAATCGCCCAAAAATGGTCTAGCAACTTTCACCGCGTGAGCGAGGCCCGCCGGCTCTGCTTGCAAGATATAAGTAATTTTTGCACCGAAGCGAGATCCATCTCCTGTTTTCGTCTTCACCTCTTCCCCGGTTTCGGGACTAATAATAATCCCAATATCCGTAATCCCAGCCGCCACAATTCCTTCAATTCCGTACCACAGTATCGGCTTATTTGCTACAGGAACCAATTGCTTAGCACCCGTATAGGTGAGGGGACGCAAGCGTGTTCCTTTGCCGCCAGAGAGGATGAGTGCTTTCATTGGGTGAACTCTGAGTTATCCTTTAGGGTTTGCGGTGCTGGCTTGATTTGCCGGCACTTGTTCGCTCTTGTTGATTTTAAAGCACCGCTACCCCGCTGGCAATAGTTGCCGTGTCTGATGATACAAATGATTTATGCCGATCGAGCTTTTATAGTCTTGGACGCATAGAGTGTGAGGAACCAGGTTTCTTGCCGAAGAAAGCACCTAAAAGCTGAGGTTTTTTGTCAATAAACCCGGTTTCTCAAGGTTGCGAGTGCGCCAGTCCAGATTTAATCGCGTACCGTTTTAATAGCGGCCGTATCGGGCAATCAATTGATTACCACTATTGTTTTGATTTGTCAACCAAGCCCACATCTGATCGCCCAGACAAAAATGCCACCATTCGTTAGGATGCTGCTGAAAACCCGCATTTATCATCGCATTTTTTAAGATTTGCCTGTGACGGTGATATTGCTGTTCTTGTGGGTAATTGCTGTTAGCAAAATAATCTGGATAAGAACGTTCTGATATTTCATCAATCGGAGAACCCATATCAATTTGCCGATTATTTTGATCCGCTAAAGTTACATCTAAAGCTGCACCTGTACTGTGAGGGGGAGGTGTCGCACGATCGAGGCTCGGTACTGCCCAAAATTGATATACGTGTTCTATAATTACTTGGCGTTTGTCTTCGGAAACTGGAAATTCGCAGCCTTGAGCTAGGGCAATTTGATTAAAAGTATAATCTACCATAAATTGCTGGACTTCCACCGGCCGATAAGCGTCAAATATCAGAATTTTCCAATTTTGATAATTTTGCTGTAGCTCAGTTTGAGCTGCGATTAAACTATCTACAACTCCTTGCCGCAAATAGTAAGGCGAATTTGCTTTGCTGTTGTGATAGGGAGCACCCAAGTTTTGATAAGGGTGCGGGATTTCAAAGGCAAAATGTTCTGCTGGAATGGGGACTAAAGGTTCGCCGCATTCGTCGATCGCTATTTGCTGGTATGGTTTCATATCAAGGTGTTACCCTACTTTATGATTACTGATGAACTACCCTACTCAGTATATGCTTTTCTCTTGAGTCAGCCGCGCTGCACATAGCAAAGCAGCTAGAATATCCTCCTGTTGTAAATCTTCATAGTCATCTATAATTTCTTTAGCATTCATACCAGAACTTAGTAATTCAAAAATTAACTCGACTGGATATCGGAGACCGCGAATACATGGTTTTCCGTGACAGATATTTGGATCTAGTGTGATGCGCTGCCAAAGTAGGTTTTCCATATTTTAGGAGCAAATATTAAATATATCCTAACCTAAAGAGTGTAGCTTTCGATTGGTTTTTAGTAAGGACTTTAGTGCTTTCAATCTCCATCTAAAGTCCTTACTGCAAAAAAAAATTAACTTTGGCGGTAAGCAACTACCGCATAAAAAGGATCGCCGCTTCCTATTCGCAGCATTTGCATAAAACTCGGCAAGTTAGGCTTGCGAACTATTACTTCCGGCTTGCTAAATCCGGGTATATTCGCTCCTTTTACAGAATCAAAGTAACTCTTGACTAATTCTACCCGATCGCCCTCCGAACCTTCCCGCCAAGCCGCGATCGCCTTTTGATAAAACATCCGGTTGGAAAAGCTCACAATTGCTACGCCACCTGGCTTCAATATCCGGTGAATCTCGGCAAAAATCGCATCTGGCTGTTGCAAATACTGTACCGAAACGCAGTTGACAACCGCGTCAAACTCTGCATCCGGCAGCGGCAATTTGGGATTTGCGTTCAAATTCTGCACAAAATAATGATTTAGTCTGCGATTTTTTGCCAACTCCTCTTCATTCATGCCGTGCCCTTCAACATGGGCAAATTGCATCTCGTCGGGGAAGTGAGAAACCCAACTGCTCATCATATCAAAAATCCGAGTATTCGGTTTCAGCCGTTCCCGATATAAATCCGTTAGTTGCTGAATAAATCCATCGTCTACATGAGTCACAAACCGGGGATAGGAATAGAACAAATTGTCGTCGGTGTCGTCTAACTTGGTGCGTTTGTCGGCTGGAAGCAACATAAATTCTGATCGCAAACTAGATTTACCCTTTCTAGTTTAAGAAAAATTAAGAAATGTAAACACACCTCGCAGGGCGGACATCCGGCACTCGGGTGATGGTCAGAGTGCGATCGATAATCCTATGGAAAGCTACACATCCTCTGCAGCGCCACAGTCTGCGAGTGTACCTGCGAGTCCGCCAGGGACTTAAGTTCCTGGCTTACAGCTAAAGTCTACTTTAAGTGGACTAAACAGCAGTGGCAGTCTCGATCGAACGATCGAGCATCCCATCAGTTAAGCTTGAATTTTTTAGTCGGTTTCAACCGATTTCAGCTTTTAGTCTGGGACTTAAGTCCCAGGGGGATTCCCGGTTTTAGCATAGCTGCCGGCCTCAAAAAATCTGCTTGCGCCCCCTTGACAACACAAAAAAAATATCCTACTCTAATAATACGAACGCTAACTAATAAACCTATGGTTATTACATCCACTGTCGATCGCATAAATCTAGCTCAGTGGCACGACGTTCTCGCCCCGCACAGCCTGGGCTACCGGCTCAAACTTCTGGCACAGCTAAGCAGTCGCAGGCTGCAAGAGGTACTTGAACCCTTTGGATTGACACCTTTTCACTGGCTGGTACTGTGCTGCTTGTGGCAAGAAGACGGTTTGCCGACTTCCAGCATTGGCGACAAACTGCAACAGGTAGGCGGGACGCTGACAGGCGTGCTCGATCGCATGGAAGAAAGAGGCCTAGTCCGCCGGGAGAGAGACACCCGCGATCGCCGTATATGGCGCATTTGGCTGACAGACTCCGGCACGGAACTGCAAGAGGTATTGCCCCCGCTGGTAGCTAAAATCAGAGATCGAGCTGTCGATGGCATTTCAGAGGCCGATACAGAACTGTTTTCTCAACTGATCGATATCGCGATCCTCAATCTCTCCTAAACCGACAAATCAATCTTTTGAGTGAAGTGCAGCAGCATCTACCTCCACTACATTACAAATAACAGCAAAATACTACGCACTCTTAAAAAAAGCCGTCTTACTAAATTAAAACTACGCACCCTAAACAAACGACATCTTACTAAAGTATCAGGAGTCAAATATCATGAAAGGCACAAACGAAACCAACCCAGCAGAATTCAACGGTAACGGCAAAGCAGTCGCCGTATTAGAAAAGCCGATCGACGACACCATAGCTAAAAGCCTACCCGTAACGCCCGCCCCAGAAACAGAAATCAGCGCCCCCGCCGATGTCAAAACAGGCGCAGAAACAGAACTCCAAGCACCCCTGCCGACGGCTGCAACACCCAAGAAAAAAGCCCCGAAAGCGTTGATATTAGCAGCGCTGGGCATAGGGGCGATCGCAGCAGGCAGCTTCGGCTACCGCTACTGGCAATACGCCTCCATCCACCAAGAAACCGAAAACGCTACAGTAGCCGGACACATCCACCAAATCAGCAGCCGCGTCAACGGTACTGTCGGCGAAGTCTTGGTACAAGACAACCAACAAGTAAAACCCGGACAACTGCTGATCAAACTCGACCCCCGCGACTACCAAGTTAAAGTCCAACAAGCCCAAGCAGCCTTAGAAAACGCCCGCCGCCAAGCCGAAGCAGCCGAAGCCAATATTTCCCTAGCCTCTCAAACCAGCCAAGGCAAAACAGCCCAAGCCCAAGGAGATATCAGCGGTGCAAACGCTGCGATTTCCACCGCCCAAGCAGCACTCAGAGAAGCCCAGCAAGGCGTACCCGCAGCAGAAGCTACCGTTGCTGAAGCCGAAGCCGGCGTACCCGCCGCCCAAGCCAAAGTCGCCCAAGCTCAAGCCGGCATTCCTCAAGCCCAAGCCAAAGTGACGGAAGCCGAAGCAGGCATTGCCGCAGCGCAAGCTCAGCTAGCACAAGCCCAAGCCAACCTCGTCAAGACGCAAGCAGATTATAGACGGTACGAAAGCTTGCAGTCTGAAGGTGCGATCGCCCGCCAGCAGCTAGATACAGCCAGAGCCGCCTACGAAGTAGCCCGAGGCCAAACCACCGCAGCCCAACAAGGAATTGCCCAAGCCAGAGCGCGCTTAGCTCAAGCCAAAGAAGGCGTAACCGAAGCCCAAGCAGCAGTAGCCCAAGCTCAAGAAGGGGTAAAACAAGCTCAATCTCAAGTAGCGCGCGCCCAAGTCGGCGTCGCCAGCGCTCAAGCTAAAGTCGCCCTAGCGCAAGAAGGTATCAGCACCGCCGAAGCTAAACTTGCTGCGTCAAAGGGTGGATTGCAACAAGCTGAAGCTACTGGCGAACAAACTAAAGTCAGCCGATCGCAGTATGATGCTGCTAAAGCTGCGATCGGGCAATCGGAAGCCGCGGTTAAAGACGCTCAACTGCAACTTTCCTACACGAATATCACTGCTCCCGCCGCGGGACAAATCGGCCGCAAATCGGTTGAAGTCGGGCAGCGGGTGCAGCCGGGAACTCCGTTAATGGCGATCGTCAGTAACGATTTGTGGGTAGTTGCCAACTTCAAAGAAACGCAACTGGCAAACATGAAACCAGGCCAAAAAGTTGAAATCAAATTAGATGCTTTTGGTAGCCGTCAATTTGAAGGTCATCTCGATAGTTTCTCCCCTGCTTCTGGCGCTCAATTCTCCTTATTGCCTCCCGATAATGCTACTGGCAATTTCACCAAAGTTGTGCAGCGAATTCCGGTAAAAGTTGTGTTTGATGCCGAAAGCATTAAAGGCTATGAATCGCGAATTGCACCGGGGATGTCTGCTACGGTAAATGTTGAACTGAAATAAGGGAAGAACACGGATGAATTTAGAAGTCTGGGATTTGATTTTTTGTGAATAGAAGAGGAAATCCCCGACTTCTGGGAGTTTGAGAAGTTTGAAAAGTCTGGGATTTGATTTTTTCGGTTAAGGGCGATCGCCCTTGCAATATCATCTGGGAAAGTTAGGGATATGGTAGTGAAAACGAAACCGAAATCTCGTTCACCAGCTAGTCAAACTTAAAGCGTGTTTGGAAACTTCAAGGGTAAAGAGTATTTACGTCCAGACAAATCAAAATAGTGCCAAAGTATTTCCCTTCTCGGATCTGGATGCAGATAACTACCCGTCTTCCTTTCCCTGGTTTCCGTAGAAACTGTTTTACGAGCCACAAGGCTAATGGCATACCACTGCCCATCCACCTTGAAAAGATTTAATTTACCTTGTGGTATTTCATACCAAGCTATTGCTGAAATAGGCCTTCCGTCTACTATTACTGAAATGCTTCCCCCAGGATGACCTCCGCGTGACATGAGATTTTTGTGTAGCTCGCAATTACTAAAGTCAAGGCTTAGTAAATAACATATTTTTTCAAAGGTTTCATGACTAAGAATATAATTTCTTTCAAATGGCATTTGCAGTAGGATAGCTTCTCCTGGATTTAACTCACCCCAAGCTATAGCTTTAACTTCCTTAGGAATGAAAATTTAATAACATTAGCGTCTGCTAAATAGTCGGAACTGCACGATAATTCCATTTTGGTAGATAT
>NZ_JAUBQD010000148.1:0-1935 GCF_036701085.1 Microcoleus sp. Pol7_A1 | reverse complement strand
TTAAGTTATTAATACATTACTTGAAATTTCACGATATTCCCATTCCTGGGGCATTCATACCTTGATTCAGCAACGCCTCTTTTTGGTATCAAAACTAATAATAGGATTGCTTGCTTTTCTATACTCTGCATGAAGTCTAGCAATTTTTTTAAATTGAGCATCCCGATTTTTATTAATTCCTATTGTTTGTTTTTTTTGAGCTTTTCGTTTCACATACCCATGCTTTTTTTTAATTTTTGCAACTAAGGGGAGACTAATGGTAAAACCTGCTGCTCGTAGTCCCGAAGCTATTTATTTATGCGTCAAATTAGTCCATTTGATTAACTCATTCATTGGGTTTCCGGCAGTGTGGTTTTTTAAAACCTCTAAAAATCCTGCATCAATGCCAATTTGAGTAGACAGAATACTTTTTCTTCCCCCTCCTTTCTTTCTGAGCCTGGAATTATTTAGTGTCTGTTCGTACATTTTTTCTAAATTTTCTATTCCCTTGATTGATGATGGTATTTCGACTGCATCCCAAAAGTTGCATTACATAGCTAATTCCACTCCATCCTAATTTTTGAGCTTCTATAGCTGCATACCTTCTTTTATCCTTTTCTGATAATGATTTATAAAACTTTTTCATTTCTGACTCAATTGAATTAGAATAAGATAGGGATTTTAAAGTTAATTAGAAAAATCCGTTGTGAGTTGATCTCTGTTTTGGTGAAAATTGTAATCTCACACTTTTTTTATTATAACCGATAACTCATCAACTTATTTATTTTTCATTCCTAAGTAGTCTTTGCCAGAATAAGTGCGAAAGAATGAGAATTAATTGGGATTGAATAAAACCGTACAAAGCTATTCCTAGAAACCGAAAATGCTGTGTCAACGCCATCATGGCTTTGCCTCAGAACTCTGCACGGCGCGAGCGTCGGGGGAAGTATCGCTAGTGTCAGGGGGAACGCATCTTATTGAACACTGTTCATTAGTGGTGAGTATATTTTGAGATGAATTCACCATTCTTAGAAGCTACAGACACGCTTTGTAATGACTTTTGTAAGAAAATAGGAACTGATTAATGGTGGTTTTTACGCTTGTGCTAATTTTGAGACAATAAAAATATTACAACCACTGTTTACAAGTTGTATAATAGTTAGTAATGAGTTATTCATGAGAATTGAGTTAACTGTAACAGCGAGGAGCTTAGTTAAATAGTCATCATCTCACCCGGCTCGAAGTCGCTTATTTTTTGTTCCGGTTTTTGAGGTTTTTTCTTGATTCAACAGATTGAGCGAGATGTCTCTTTTGAATACCAAATTTTTGCGGAGCATTATCTTTTCTAATCCGACAATCATCTTCACGAAAACCCACATCTAATACCCAATGTAAAGAATTTTCAATTCCCCAATGGCTGCGGACTGATTCACAAAGCTTGTGAGCATCATTTGGTAAACTACTAATATAATAACGAGTTTCAATAGTTGTTTTTCCCTTCACTATTCTCACGGATTATATCAAGCCTATACTGTGAAGTTTATCCCATTGATTGTCGGGTCAATCAGCTCTTTGATGTCACTTAACATTAAGTGATGTCGGATTTCTGAGCGGCGGTGATTACTCTCTTTATTTGTCGAATAAGCTGTATGTGTAAATCCCGAAAATCCTTGTCTAATTGCTTGTTTAAACAACTCTTATACTCTGGCAGATAGGGAGGGCTGGTTCTTTATTAAGGTGATTACATAATCTCCTTCTTGATCGACAATTGATTTCACAATTGACCTCTAACAGCCCATAGCATCAATGGTGACAATGCTTCTATAGCGATCGCAAATCATTCGTAAATTAATTAAGGGTTTGAGCCAGCAGCAGTTCCATTGAGTGTTGGTTCAAAAATACCAAATTTGTGTAACTTGAGAAAGTCAAAGCTTTGTGACTGTATAGTAAAATTGA
>NZ_JAUBQD010000065.1:0-36197 GCF_036701085.1 Microcoleus sp. Pol7_A1 | reverse complement strand
GAAGATCCTGAGTTTGAAACGTTCTACACTAAGAACATTCTGCTTAACGAAGGCATTCGTGCTTGGATGGCTCCTACGGACCAACCCCACGAAAACTTCATCTTCCCTGAAGAAGTTCTGCCTCGCGGTAACGCACTTTAAAAAAATCTGGATTTGGATTTCAGATTAATTTAATTTTTTTAAACTGAAATTGAAATCCAAATCCCTATTCCCCGGGGCAGGCGCGGTGATACCGTGACCTACTAGGGAACAAAAAAACCCAAAATCCAAAATCTAAAATCGTTGGAGGTTCTACCGGGTGGTAACGCTCTCTAATTCCTACGCAAGCGGTCGCGACCAAGAATCCTCCGGGTTCGCTTGGTGGTCTGGCAACGCTCGTTTAATCAATCTATCTGGCAAACTGCTGGGCGCCCACGTCGCTCACTCTGGCTTGATCGTTTTCTGGGCCGGTGCAATGACTTTGTTTGAAGTCGCTCACTTTATCCCAGAAAAGCCCATGTACGAACAGGGCTTAATTTTGATGCCCCACATCGCTACTTTGGGTTGGGGCGTCGGCCCCGGCGGTGAAGTAACGGATATCTTCCCGTTCTTCGTAGTCGGCGTTCTTCACTTGATTTCATCTGCTGTTCTCGGTTTGGGCGGTATTTATCACGCCGTTCGCGGTCCGGAAGTTCTCGAAGAATACTCTTCGTTCTTCGGCTACGACTGGAAAGATAAGAACCAGATGACCAATATCATCGGCTACCACCTGATTCTGTTGGGATGCGGCGCTCTGCTGCTAGTAGCTAAGGCCATGTTCTTCGGCGGTGTCTACGACACTTGGGCTCCGGGCGGCGGCGACGTGCGTATTATCACGAACCCCACTCTCAACCCGGCTGTGATTTTTGGCTACTTGGTTCGCTCTCCTTTTGGTGGCGAAGGCTGGATTGTCAGCGTCAACAACATGGAAGATATCATCGGCGGTCACATCTGGCTTGGCCTGATTTGTATCGCTGGCGGTGTTTGGCACATTTTGACCAAGCCTTTCGGCTGGGCTCGCCGCGCCTTAATCTGGTCTGGCGAAGCTTACCTGTCTTACAGCTTGGGCGCTTTGTCCCTGATGGGATTCATCGCTTGCTGCTTTGTCTGGTTCAACAACACTGCTTACCCCAGCGAATTCTACGGCCCGACGGGCCCGGAAGCTTCTCAAGCGCAAGCTTTGACCTTCCTGATCCGCGACCAACGCTTGGGTGCTAACGTCGGTTCTGCACAAGGCCCCACCGGTCTGGGTAAATACCTGATGCGCTCTCCTACTGGCGAAATCATTTTCGGCGGTGAAACGATGCGTTTCTGGGATTTCCAAGGCCCTTGGTTGGAACCCTTGCGCGGTACTAACGGTTTGGACTTGAACAAAATCAAGAACGACATTCAGCCTTGGCAAGCTCGCCGCGCTGCTGAGTACATGACTCACGCTCCTTTGGGTTCTCTGAACTCTGTGGGCGGCTTGGCAACTGAAGTTAACGCGTTTAACTTTACGTCACCTCGTTCTTGGCTGGCCTGTTTCCACTTTGTGATGGGTTTCTTCTTCTTAGTCGGCCACTTGTGGCACGCTGGTCGCGCTCGCGCGGCTGTCGCTGGCTTTGAAAGAGGTATCGATCGCGAAAATGAAGCGGTACTTTCTATGCCAGACTTAGACTAATCGATCGAATTTATTTCTGATTTGATTGTCTAGTTGAAAAAGGCTCCTGCTTAACGGCAGGAGCTTTTTTTGTAGGGGAATCTTTGGGAAAGTTTGGTTGACAAATAGGGAGGATTATGGAAACATTGAATTCCCAAGGGGATATGGATATAAAAATTTGAGCGGGGATAGGGAAAACGAGCGTCTGTATGGGCTGACGGCTGAAGGAATGAATATTATTAGGGGAGAGTAATTATGCAACACAATAAAAAACGTTCAAGTTGGTTTGAATCAGGTAAATCATTGCAATATATTATTAAGGAGCTACAAGAAGCTCAACAAAAAATTCGGATTGCTACAGGATTTTTTACAATTAAAGGATGGAACTTAATCCGTCGTTACACTACAGGTAAAAAAACCTATCTTTTAGTTGGCTTAGACGATCCTGGTGAACAACGAGCAAGAATGGCTTTAATTCAAGAAATAATGCGAGACTTACGAACAGGATTAGACAGAGATAGAAGAAAATCGGTTCGTGACCTTGTGAAAAAAATACAGTCTAATCAATTTGAAATTGTTGATGCTAGGGTAAAAGACCACCATAACAAGCTTTATATTTATGATGAAAGAGCTGCTATTCAAACCTCTTCAAATTTAACTGGAAAAGGACTCCTGGATCAAGTCGAAGGCGGAAATATTATTACTGAAAAATCTGAAGTAATCGCTTTAATTCAGGAGTTCGATGGCCATTTTAAAAATGCTCAAGATTTAACCCAAGACCTGCTAGAAATCTTGTTGAAATGGTTAGAATTGGCTACACCTTGGGATATTTATCTAAAAACAATATTAACTTTAGAGCAAATTAAACCCGTTAAAACTACTTATAGTAAAAAGCCTCTCATTTATCAACAGGATATGATTTCTTTAACATTAAGCCAAATTTATGGACATGGTGGCTCAATGCTAGTTGCTTCAACAGGACTAGGTAAAACTGTGATGGGAACTTTAATTGCGGTTCAATTAAAATCAGAAGATTTTATTGATAAAGTGATTATTATTTGTCCTATGCCTGTTAAGGCTAGTTGGCGTAAAGAAATGCGAGATGCTAGTATATCTGCTGATTTTTTCAATCTTGAAACTTTAGATAAAGAAGATTCAAATAAAGCCAGGGATCTGGATAGTTGGGAGGATTTTATTAAGGATATCCGCTCAGGGAAAGGACGTTATTTATTAATATTTGATGAAAGTCATAAGTTAAGAAAGCGTTATCCCGATCAATTTGGAAATAAATATTCTCAAACTGAAAAAAGAAGAGAAAGAAAAGCATTTACTAGAATCCATGAAGTGGTGAATGAATTTGGAAACCCCGAAAGAGTTAAAGTTTTATTGTTAACAGGTTCACCTTACGCCACAGATATTGAGAATATTAATGTTCAACTTCTTTTATTACCTCACACTGCCCCACCTGATGTTTTATTTCCGGAGTTTTTTGATAATGCTCGTGCTTGGAAAATTGAAGAATCAAGTCAATTCACACAATTACCTGTTGCTCACCAATTAACAACTCCCCACGTTGCTAAATATTATGGTCAATCAGATGAAAAAGGACGTTATATCAATTTGGGAGAACAAAAAAAATATTTTCCTGATGTTCTTCTTTTTACTATTTCTTTTCCTGTAATTTTGGAATCTGAGTTAAGCTCAGTAATCACTCAAGGCTATTTTGATTTAAACATACCTAATGCTATATATCGAAAAAATATTGTTACTCAGATCAAGAAAGCCTGGGCAAGTTCTCCTTTAGCATTAAAAGAAAGTTTAGAAAGTGTTGTCGATACCCCTGGAGGAGAAAAAGCATTTATTTTGGAGAAGTCTGAATTTTTGATTTCAAAAGAAGAACGTCAAGAAGTTTTAAATCCAATTATTAGTAAGCTAGATAAATCCGAACCACAACAAGATAAAAAACTCCAAAATTTGCTGAAGATTATAGATTTTCACTGTCCTCAAGAAAAATTAGTGATTTTTTGTGAACGTTATCCTACTGCTTCTTATTTAGAAGAAACAATTAAATTGTTAAAGCCATTTTTAAGAATATTTAGCACGATTGAAAAAAATAAAGATACTAAATATCAACCAAAAACTTTAAATAAAGTAGAAAAAGCAATTGAAAAGTTTGCCCCCATTGCTAATAATACTTCTCCAAATGGTGAAGACACTTATGATGTATTTATCACTACTGATAATTATGGCATTGGCGTTAATATGCAGGATGCCTCAGTTGTAGTTAATTATGACATAGCATGGACTCCTATTGAGCCGATTCAAAGAGCCGGAAGAATTTTAAGACTTTGGGATGATTTTCGGACTGTAAGAATATATACTTTCATTCCAATTCTTACAGAGACCAAAGAATTACAAGATGAATTTGTAGATATAGGTAAACGTTGGGATAAGTTAATGCAACGCCATGAAGAATCTCGTAAATTAACTGATTTGCCTGTTTTAACATCAGATGATAACCAATTAATTAATATGCCAGATTTTGCTTCGGATACTAAAGTTAAAAAGGGAATTTTAACTCTTGAGAATGCCGATGATAAAGACGTTTCTCGTTATTATCAACATACTCGTAAACTACATTTCCATCGCGCTCATGCGGAAAGTCTCGAAAGTGATTTGGTTAGTGCTTTAAATTATTCAGGTGAATATATTCTTATATATATTCTTTTGAAACAGAATGATGACTATAAAATAGTATTATACGATGGACAAAAAGACAACTTGCGCTCTCCTTCACCTGAGCATATTCTAAATTTAATTGAATGTACTCCTGAAACTGAAGTTGCTTTAGTAGAGGCGAATATAGTAGAAGAGTTGGCTGATGTTGCTATTAGAAAATGGTGTCAGCAAAATCAGATTAATGAAGAAGATGTGAGTAGAGAATGCACATTATATTTGAAGCCCAAGGATAGTGAAAATTCTATCAAAAAATTGCTAAGGTATGAAGGCCCTGACGAGTCTGAGGCTACTGATTGGACGCGACCCGGCCATCCGCCCGGTTGAGAGAGTTGCTGCTAAACGAAGGTTTAGAGTGTTACACGATGGAGAGTTCATCAGTTACTTGCAGGCTATCTTGGGCATGGCAAGGTTGGAGGCAATTCGACAAGAGCAGAATCAGCTTTTACAAGAAGCGTCCGCTATTTTAGGCAAGCAATTTAAGGCAGAGTGAGAAAGTGTGGCCCGATCGCAACTCGTGGTAAATTTAATACATCTAGGCTTTCCATCAAAGCCAGATCAATAAAGGCTTGTAGTCGATCGCTCAATACGCCATGCCCGATTCCGAATTTTCCGACGATCTCAAATGGACGCCAGAAGCCAAGGCGAAGCTGAAAAATATTCCCTATTTTGTCCGGGGACAAGCTCGCATCCGCATCGAGAACTTGGCCCGCGAAGCCGAAACCGAAGTGGTCACCGTTGACTTAGTGGAGCAAGCTCGCATCGAGTTTGGGCAATAAGGGATCGAAAGGTACGCTAAAGCTTTAGACTATTAATTGCGTTGTAAGGACAAGGACTTAAAGAAATAGTGCGCAACATAGTTATAGCTGGCAACTGGAAAATGTACAAAACTAGGGCAGAATCCCTAGAGTTTCTTCAAGGATTCATGTCCTGCCTGACGGAAACCCCAGAGGAACGGGAAGTCGTGCTTTGCGTTCCCTTCACTTCCTTGGCTGTCCTCTCGAAAAATTTGCACGGCAGCCGGATCAGACTCGGTGCTCAGAACGTTCACTGGCAAGAGTCGGGAGCTTTTACTGGGGAAATTTCCGGGCCAATGCTGAGTGAACTTGGTGTGCGCTATGTCATCGTAGGGCACAGCGAGCGGCGCCAATATTTTGGGGAAACTGACGAAACGGTGAATTTTCGGCTGAAAGCTGCTCAGAAATACGATTTAATTCCGATTCTGTGCGTTGGCGAAACCAAGCAGCAGCGAGATGCAGGGGAAACTGAATCTCACATTTTTTCTCAGTTGGAAAAAGATTTGGTTGGGGTTGACCAGCAGAAATTGGTAATTGCTTACGAGCCTATTTGGGCGATCGGCACTGGCGATACTTGCGAAACTAAGGAAGCTAACCGAGTTATTGGTTTGATTCGCAGTAAATTGACTAATCCTGGCGTGCCAATTCAGTACGGCGGCTCTGTTAAACCGGAGAATATTGATGAAGTTATGGTCATGCCTGAGATTGACGGGGTTCTGGTAGGCGGTGCGAGTTTGGAAGCTGCCAGTTTTGCTCGAATTGTCAATTACAAGTTGTGAAAATTGAAGTAGGGGCTGGTGATAACGCCAAAAATTTGTCGGCAGTTGCTTAAATTTGTGTTCTTACCCGCCCTGACTGGGATAGTTGGGCGATCGACTTTCTACGAAATTTTCGCCTCTGAAACCCTTGGGAAGGGCGGGTTTTGTACAAAAATTCTTCAGGGAGAGGCAGAGACTTTTTGCTCAACCAGCCCCTAAAAGTTATCTGTTATATTTTCAAGTAGAGCGATTTAGAATAACTCATGACCGATCGCAAATTAACCATTAGAAATAAAGCTTTCGAGTGGGGAAAACGCACTTATTTAATGGGTGTTTTGAATGTTACCCCTGACAGTTTTAGCGACGGCGGAGATTTCAATACTATAGAATCTGCTTTATTGCAAGCGGAAAATATGGTAAAATCGGGGGTAGATATTATTGATATTGGCGGTCAATCTACTCGGCCCGGTGCGCCGGAAATATCCTCTTCAGAGGAGATCGATCGCGTTATACCTCTCGTACATATACTGCGGCAAAAAGCCGATATTTTTGGCTCAGTTCCTATTTCGGTCGATACTACCAGAGGGCGGGTTGCGAAAGCTGCGGTTGAGGCGGGAGCGGATATAATTAACGATATTTCGGGAGCTACTTTTGACTCGGAAATGCTGTCAACAGTTGCTAAGTTAAAAGTTCCAATAATTTTGATGCACATTCGGGGGAATCCCCAGACGATGCAAAAACTTACCGATTATAGCGATTTAATTGGGGAAATTAGGGAATTTTTAGAGAGTAGAATTGTGGCGGCAGTTGCTGCGGGGATTGACAAATCTCAAATTATTCTCGACCCCGGTATTGGCTTCGCTAAGAATTACAGTCAAAACTTGGCAATTCTGCGCGAGTTGCGCAAATTCCGTGTTTTAAACTGTCCAATTTTAGTCGGAGTATCGCGCAAAAGCTTCATCGGTCACATTTTGAATCAGCCAGAAGCGAAACAAAGAATTTGGGGGACAGCGGCGGCTTGTACAGGTGCGATCGCAAATTCAGCAGATATATTGCGCGTTCACGATGTCAGAGAAATGCGCGATGTCTCTCAGGTAGCCGACGCCATCTTCCGATATCAGTCTTGAGTAGTTTGAGTATCGATAACTTTCATTTCCCCGCCGCCATCTCCCGGAGGGACATCAGGGATAGACTCCATCAAATTGTTGAGGGCCTCTGACATATTTCTCGGGTCCATAAACAGAATTTTGGCATTGTCGCTTTCACCCAATTTTTGTTGAGCGTCTAAGTATTTTTCGGTTACTAAGTAATTCAAAACTTGCTTACTATTCGGATGGGAATCTAAAGCTTCAACTAAGAGCCTCATGTACTCCTTAGTGCCGATCGCTTTATTGACCATTGCTTGCCACTCGCTCTTAGTAGCGCGCTCCAATTCCATAGCTTCTTGCACCCTTTTCGGAGGTGTAATGCTTTGAATTTCCACCCGAATTACTTTGACACCCCAAGTTTCTGTAGCTTCGTCCAACTTCTTGAGTAACTTTTTATTCATGTCATCTCGGGAACCCAAGATGTCTTGCATTGGCAATCGACCAATTTCAGCGCGAAACGTCGTTAAAACTAAGTTGGCGATCGCATTTTCAATTTGATCGATTCCATAATAAGCTTTCTGTAAATTCACAACCCGCCAATACACAACGGCATCGACTTCTAGAGCCACATTATCTCCCGTGATTGCTGACTGAGGTTTAATGTCTAAAACTCTTTCACGGCTTGTGTCCACGCAGACGACTTTTTCGACCAGGGGACTGATAAAGTGGAATCCTGGCTTGAGGGTGCGCTTGTATTGACCCAAACGTTCCACTAAAGCTTCGTCGCCACCACTGACTATTTTGACGCTGGAGTTAACAGCGTAGCCGACGATGAGCGCAAAGAGCATGGTAAGAATAGACTGCCCCATTTCTATTTTCCTGCTAAGGTTGACTGAGAATAGATCGGAATTCTACTCTAATTTAACTCAAACTCGGCTACACAGTGCTAAAATATCTCGACTGTTAATAACTCAAACTATTTCATCTGGTGGGCCCGCCCTCTGCTCCGACTCTTGCGGCGCTAGTGAAACCCAGGATATCAACAACACGTTTCCACAAAAGACATGAAAAACGATCGAGAGTTTCGCTTGTTCAAACCTTTGAGGTGGATTGCCCCAAGCATTTTGGTGGGTGCAGGAATCTGCAATGCCGCAGCGGCCCAACCGGCACAAGCTGAGACAATCGCCCTGCAAATCTCGCAAAACTTGCAGTCGCAGAACTTGCAGCCACCGCGCCGAGGCCCTGCTGTTCGGGAAGTTCTATCCTACGAGATGAAGGGAGACGAACTCAGGATTTGCAAGCAGCAAGGCAACTCCGAGAAAAAGTGCGAAGTTGTAGGTAAGGGCTACACGGTGGGTTTGAGAACTGCCAACGACCTTTACGGTCAAGGAAATGTGGTCAATGCCGAAGCTTTGTACCGGCAACTAATCGCTCGCTATCCCAAACAAGCGGATGCTTATTACAAGTTGGGAAGTATGCTGTCGGGGCAAGGTAAAATGAGCGATGCGATCGTTCTATTCCAAAAAGCAATTGAAGTCAACCCGCAACACGCCAAAGCTCACAACGATTTAGGCGTAGCGATGGCAAGTCAGGGGCAGTTGCCCGAGGCAATTGTTCAGTGGAGACAAGCCGTTAAAATTAACGATCAATATCCCGATGCTTTAAACAATTTAGGAGTCGGTTTGTACCAGCAAGGAGACAAGGAAAACCAAGCGGAGGCAGTAGCCAGCCTCAAAAAAGCTAAGGAGTTATTTATCAAGCAAGGCAGAACTCAAGCCGCAAACAGAGTCGATAAAATTTTGGAGGAAATGAATTCGGCGTCGAGCGACTCCTAAACTCAACCGCCGATCGGACATTGAAACAAAAAACACCATAGGCGATCGGCGTTAATCAGTGTTCAGCGGCGGTTAAACACCCCCAAAAACGAGAATTTAAAGCATTTCCTTCAAAACTTGTATAATCAAATCCCCATCCACCCGATCGCTCACAGCAGCCTCACCCAAGCGCACCGGCAGCACAAACCGCACCTTGCCATCCTGCACCTTCTTATCCAGTTGCAAAGTATGCAAAATTTCCTCAACATCTAAACCAGCCGGCAATTTGGCAGGTAAACCCGCTTTTTCAATCAAAGCAGACTGGCGGCGATCGCACTCAGCATCCCACATTCCCAACTCCACAGCCAATCGGCTTGAGGCAGCCATGCCGATGGCCACTCCTTCCCCGTGATTGATCACCTTGTAATTGGTCAAACTTTCCACAGCATGACCGATGGTGTGCCCGTAATTCAAAATCGCCCGCAAACCCGATTCCTTCTCGTCTTTGCTGACCACCTCAGCCTTAGCTTGGCAAGACCTACTCAAAATTTCTGCCAACAAATCCGCCTTCACATAGCGCATTTGATCCAAACGCTTGCAATTCTCCAACTTCCCAAAAAGTTCGGCATCCCAAATCACCCCGTACTTGATGACTTCCGCCATCGCCGAACGAAACTCCCTGGCCGGCAGAGTTTTGAGTACATCCGGGTCAATCAAAACCAAGCGCGGCTGGTGAAAAGCCCCGATTAAATTCTTCCCCAAAGGATGATTTACCCCCGTTTTGCCGCCAATAGAAGCATCAACCATCGCCAGCAGCGAAGTCGGAACTTGCACGACATTAATTCCCCGCAGCCAAGTCGCCGCAGCAAAACCCGTCATATCGCCCACAACCCCGCCGCCCAAAGCCACCATTGTCGAGGAACGTTCTAAACGGTTTTCCAAAGCCGCACCGTAAATCTTCTGTACCGAATTTAAAGTTTTGTACTGTTCTCCCGGTGGTAAAATGCAGCTACCGACTTCCAGACCGGCCGATTCGAGGGCTGCTGTTGCTCTTTCGCCGTACTGCCGAAAAATCGACTGATTCGACACCAGCAGCACTTTTTTGCCCAAACTTAGATCGCCCATCAGACTGCCGAGTTCGTCTAAACCGCCCGATCGCACGCAAACATTGTAAGATTGTGGCCCCAAGTCAACTTTAATTATCGATTGCATATTTATCTAATTTAGATATTAGATTTTAGATTATAGTTCTTATAGGTCTTTTTATTGATTGTTTTGGAGAAATTGCAATGACTCTTAGCGGAGCAATAACTTATTTTGGGATTTTTGGCGGCGCGATCGGCTTGGCGACAGTGCTGATGTTTGGTCTGCGGGCTGTCAAACTCATCTAATTTGCTAATTTAGATGTCTGAACCAGAGTATTTAATCTCTGGCAAAAGTATCAGTTAGACAAAGTATTTGCGCCAAAAATCTCTGATTAAATCTCTGGATTGACGGCGCAAATATTTTTTTATTTCATTAAACTTGATGCTATAATTTCCTAATTTTATATTAGAAAAAAAGTAATTTGGTTAATGCTTCAATCTAAAATCTAAAATCTAAAATCGCTCGCTTCCCCAATTATCTAGAAGACGAGGATGAAGATTAATTATGCGGAAATATATCATTTTTAAGGCTCAATCGATGTCAGCAGAAGGCTGGGAAAATAGAATGTTGGCTCACACTGGGGCAACAACTGATCTTCTCTGCGAGTATTACGATTCCTCTGAAGAACCTCTACCTCAACCCGGGAATCGTCCCTACGAGTTTTACCGAATTGAAGAGTTCGACGATCCGCAATTCCCTCCATAGCGATACTCACTATCGAGTCGGAGATTGGGAAGTTGTCAGGGTGGAACAATACCCAACGGAGGCACCAGGAAGCAAATACGATTTGATTGCTGTCTGTTATTGTCAGTACGCACCTAAACCTAGTCCTAGAAAGGCCAGTCTCAAGTGCTCGTATTTCGATCGACTCGTTTGGAGGAGATGAGGCAGCTTATCAGCAATATCTTGAGAGTAACGCTAAATCTGAGGTTTATTCGCATTGAGGATGAGAAGATATTAATGCCTTACTTATCGCCACCAGTTCGTAGGGATAGCAATGAATGATTTCAGAACGTATATAACTACCTTTTGAGTCAGATTCCATCAATTCCAAGTAGACAGTCTTAGGGACTTCAAAGTATCGATATGTCTGGTCGCTATTCAAAATAATTTCCAAGGTGGAAGTTGTTTCGTCATAACCCACAGCTTGGATCGTCCTAAATTCGACTGGTTCTAGTTTCATGGTAATTTTGCAATCCATTTCTATAAATATTTATAGCCGATTGCCAGAGAAGTTAAGTCAGCCCGCCTAAATACCCAGATCCCCGACTTCTTTAAGAAGTCGGGGATCTAATAGCGATCGCGTCTTAATTTCCCTTAAAATAACTTCTACTCCCCTCAATCTAAAATCCAAAATCCAAAATCCAAAATCGAAATGACTCATTCCACCGATATCATTACCCTCGGCCGCTGGATGGCCGCCGACTTCAGCAACCAAGCCCAAGCCTTTGAAAATCCACCCTTTTTCGCCCACATCCGCGTCTGCATGAGACCTTTGCCCGTCGAAGTTCTGGATGGGCTCAGCTTGTACCTAGAACAAGCCTACGATATTGAACTGAATGTACCGTACCGAGTCCGAGTTTTAAAATTAGTCCCGGTGGGCGATCGAATCGACATCGAAAATTATGCCATAGAAAACGAAGAACAATTCTACGGCGCTTCCCGCGACCCGCAACGGCTGCAAGAAATCAAAAAAGCACAACTGACACTGCTCCCGGGCTGCACCTTTATTACGCAGTGGACGGGCAACAGCTTCAAAGGGTTTGTCGAACCCGGAAAAGGCTGTGCCGTGGTCAGAAAGGGCAAAAAAACTTATCTAGACAGCGAATTCGAGATTGACCAAGACAAATTTATTAGCCACGATCGCGGACGCGACCCAGAAACCGACGCCCACGTCTGGGGAGCCCAGGCCGGCCCCTTTGAATTCACCCGCCGGGCCAGTTTCGCCGACGAAATTCCGGTTTAATCCAAAAAAACAGAGTCCCTCCTGGGCGAACACGCTTGATTAAAGGTTCAGAATGTACCATTACCTGGTACATTAACCCAGTATTGGCAAGCAAGATTCACCGTTGATTTATGAAAGTCCTGGTTATTGGTGGCGATGGCTATTGCGGTTGGGCAACCGCACTCTACCTTTCTAACAAGGGTTACGAAGTTGGCATCCTCGACAGCTTCGTGCGGCGGCACTGGGATCTGGAACTGTGCAGCGACACCCTCACTCCCATCGCACCGATTCAGCAACGACTCCAGCGATGGCAAGATTTAACGGGCAAGTCGATCGACTTGTTCGTCGGTGACATCACCAACTACGATTTTCTCAGCAAAAGCATGAGAAAATTTGCACCAGAGGCGATCGTCCATTTTGGCGAACAGCGTTCTGCCCCCTTCTCAATGATCGATCGCGAACACGCAGTCCTCACCCAAGTCAATAACGTCGTCGGGACACTCAACCTGCTGTACGCCATCCGCGAAGATTTCCCCGACTGTCACCTTGTGAAATTGGGGACAATGGGCGAATACGGCACGCCGAATATTGATATTGAAGAAGGCTACATCACGATCGAACACAACGGCCGCAAGGATACACTGCCCTATCCCAAACAACCAGGCAGTTTCTACCACCTGTCAAAAGTCCACGACTCCCACAACATCCATTTTGCTTGCAAAATCTGGGGTTTAAGAGCCACCGACTTAAATCAGGGCGTAGTCTACGGCGTGCTCACAGATGAAACCGGCATGGACGAACTGTTGATCAACCGTTTGGACTACGACGGAGTATTCGGTACAGCATTGAACAGATTTTGCATCCAAGCTGCGATCGGTCATCCTCTGACAGTTTACGGAACAGGCGGACAAACCCGCAGTTTCTTAGACATTCGGGATACCGTGCGGTGCGTGGAATTGGCGATCGCCAACCCCGCCGAAGCCGGACAATTCCGAGTCTTCAACCAATTCACCGAACTATTCAGCGTCGGCGACTTAGCCTCATTGGTGCAAAAAGCAGGCACGGCAATGGGATTAAAAGTAGAAATCAACAACATCGAAAATCCCAGAGTCGAGAAGGAAGAACATTATTTCAATGCCAAAAACACCAACTTGCTAGACCTCGGCTTGCAACCGCACTACCTCTCAGATTCCCTGCTCGATTCTCTGCTGAATTTTGCCACAAAATATCAGCACCGCGTCGATAAAAATCAGATTTTGCCGAAGGTTTCTTGGAAGTAAGTTCTGGTATCTACCTGCGGGGTAAGAGATTTTTTAACGAACCGCGAAGGCGCGAAGGGCGCGAAGTAAGATAAAAAAAGGGAAGAGAGGAGAAATGTTTGCAAGTTCTGAATCAATTTCGGTGTAGATTACTTTTTTCATATCTATCTTTTTTATCTTTTGCTCTGTGTTCTCTGCGTCCTCTGCGCTTAATTGAAAAATGGCATAAGGTTTTTACTGCTGGCTTTTTGGGAATAAAGCCGTGAAAAGTCGAATTCTTATTCTGTTGCTTTTGATTGTTCTGCCCGGATTTTCAGCTAGTGCAGTTTGTGCTTATTATTTAATACCGGAATGGGCTGCACTAACGGCGAGTAATCAAAATTACCGCGCCCGTTAGCTAAGTGCCTTCTGCTGGGTAAAAGGAAATCTTAATTGCTAAATCTGCACAGGAAATTCACAGAATTAATTGCTTTCCCGAAGGTGTGGGATTACTTTTAGGTGGGATAATTGTATCTATCGGAATTTACGGAGTTTGTACCTTATCTTTAGAAAAATATCGATCGTAATTAGTGGCAATGAATCTGCGAACCGAACCATACTTAAACCAGGCAAGTAAATGGCCGAAAACAGGTCGTCACATTCTGGCACAATTTGACGAAAATACCGTTGTAGTGTACCAAGCTTACCGTCCGGCGATCGGTCTTTTTGCAGCAGAACAAGGTTATTTCGGTGGGGAATTTAGTCTGAATCGCATGAGTTGGATTAAGCCCAATTTTCTGTGGATGATGTATCGATCGGAATGGGGAACAAAACCCGGACAAGAAGTAATTCTGGCTATTTGGCTGAAGCGATCGGCTTTTGACGAAATTTTAGCATCGGCTGTCCATTCTAATTTCGTTCCAGCAGTGTATGGAAGCGAAAAAGAATGGCAACAAGCTGTTAAAAATTCGGCTGTACGGCTGCAATGGGACCCGGACCATCACCCAAATGGATCGAAAATGGATCGGCGGGCAATTCAACTCGGTTTGCGCGGCAGTGTTTTAGCTAGTTACGCGCGAGAATGGATTGTTAAAATTGAGGATATTTCCCAATTCGTACAGCAACAGCGTCAATATAACGGAGGCGATAGCACGCAATTACTGACTCCTTGTGAGACAGTGTATCCTGTCATCGACCCCGACATCTCCCAGAGGCTAGGATTATCGGCTCTCTAAGTAACTTACTTTTATGAAAATAGCTCTTTTTACTGAAACTTTTCTGCCGAAAATAGACGGCATTGTCACCAGATTGATTCACACTGTAGATCAATTGCAGCGCGCGGGCGAACAAGTTCTGATATTTTCTCCAGATTACGGGATTAAAGAATACAAAGGCGCCCGAGTTTACGGTGTGGAGGGTTTGCCTTTGCCGATGTACCCGGAACTGAAAATGGCACTTCCTTCTCCGGCTGTGGGTCGCCAATTACAGCAGTTTAAACCGGATATTATTCACGTTGTCAATCCCGCTATTTTGGGATTGGGCGGTATATATTACGGCAAAAAGTTGAACATTCCGATTTTGGCTTCTTACCACACCCATTTGCCGAAATATTTGCACCATTACGGTTTTGGAGTCCTCGAACCTTTATTGTGGGAATTGCTCAAAGGAGCTCACAACCAAGCAGAATTGAATCTCTGCACTTCTACAGCAATGGTGGAGGAATTGAGAACCCACGGGATAGATCGGGTAGATTTGTGGCAGCGGGGCGTAGATACTGAAATGTTTGTCCCGGAATTGGCAAGTCGAGAAATGCGATCGCGCCTTTCGGAAAATAACCCCGACAGTCCCCTGCTGCTGTACGTCGGCCGCCTCGGTGCAGAAAAAGAAATCGAACGCATCAAACCAGTCCTCGCAGCGATTCCCGACGCCCGCCTCGCCCTAGTCGGAGACGGCCCGCACCGCCAAACCCTCGAACAATATTTTGCCGGCACCCCCACTAATTTTGTCGGCTACCTCAAGGGGCAAGAACTCGCCACAGCTTACGCATCGGCCGACGCCTTCATTTTTCCCTCCCGCACCGAAACCCTGGGCTTAGTGCTCCTCGAAGCAATGGCTGCGGGGACGCCCGTAGTGGCGGCGCGCAGCGGCGGAATTCCCGATATCGTCACCGACGGTGTTAACGGATATTTATTTGACCCCGCCGACGAAGGAGGATCTCTGACCGCCACCCAGCGTCTGTTTGCGAATCCCGAAGAACGGGAAACCCTGCGCCAAAACGCTCGCCGAGAAGCCGAACGCTGGGGTTGGGCAGCCGCCACCGCACAACTGCAGCGCTACTATCAATCAGTGGTATTTGCCGAGTCCATGCCCAGAGCGGCCTAAATGTCAGCATCTGTAGCACCTTTAAACCTCACCGACTGTTTAGCTTCGCTGTTCGATCGTCAGTGGGTAGCGAGGACGGATCTCCTCAAAGAGCGATATAACTTTTTTGCTGCATAAATTACCGTAGTTATCGTGGTGTTGCGTTTACCATTAAACTATGAGTAGCTCTGTAGGAATGCCTTGCGCGCTGATTTCATAGCGCCCTTCACCTAACCGGATACGGTCGCCGAGTGCGCTAAAACAGTCACACCGCGCAGCAGCCGAGCACAGAGGGTCAAATCCACATTGCACTCTCGATCGAACGAAAGCTTGGGAGCTAATTTTCAGGCTAGCAGTGTTCCGAACTCAAGTTCAGCTTTAATTGACTAACCCTCATCATTATCGAGGTTGTAAAAAAGATTGATCGAGCATATGTAACAAAAACAGAAGTTGCCTGCGCCACTGTTGAGCTCACGATTCATCAAAGCGACAAGTGACTGTCGGCGCGTTTCCAAACAACTTAAATCGTTTGTACCGCAGCAGAATCAAGCGCCGATCGACCTGCGGGTCAGTCTACCCCTCTGAGAAAGCAGTTAATCATGACATTCTCCAATGCTGGTAGCGTTCTGGCTACACTGACTCAAGTCAATTTTATGGGGGCATTGACCTCCCGTGTTAAGAGCCTGCCAGTTCCTGAATTAGTGTGCCTGCTGGACTTTATCACGGCTGAATTTCAGCAATTTATCCGGGCGATGGACCTGATTAACAATGAAGCACTCGAAACTCTCTTAGAGCAACTGTTAGATGCCTTCACTGTCAAAATTGGTCAAATTCTGCAAGCAGACCGGACAACAATTTTTTTGGTTGACTCCAACAAAAATCAACTGTGGCACAAAACAGTCGATGCACTTGGCGAAGATTTAGAAGTTCGTTTGCCGATGGATGCAGGCATTTTAGGCTACGTAGCAACAACCGGAAAATCGATAAATGTCGCGTCGGCTCGATCGCACGAGCATTTTAATTCCGAAGTAGACGAACCACCGGGCTACCAGATCGAGACCATTCTCTGTATGCCGATTTTTAGCAGCAAGAGCCAACACGAACCCGTAGCGGTGGTCAGACTGTTAAATAAAGCTGGCAATGTCCCCTTTAGCGAGGAAGACGAAGAGCAGTTCCAGGCTTTTGCAGATTCGATCGGGATTATTCTCGAAAGCTGTCAGTCTTTCTACGTCGTGGCCCGCAACCAGCGAGGGGTTGCCGCACTGTTGAGAGCGACGACGACTTTGGGTCAAAGTCTTGACTTGGAAACAACTTTGCGCGCTGTCATGGATCAAGCTCGCGACTTGATGCAGGCCGATCGCAGCACGCTATTTTTGTTAAATAGGGAAACCAACGAACTCTGGACAAAAGTCGCCAAGGCCGACGGCAAAACGATGGTGGAAATCCGCATTCCTGCTAATAAAGGAATTGCTGGTTACGTGGCTTCGACCGGTCAACCTCTAAATATTACAGATGCTTACGACGATCCCCGCTTTGACCCCTCTACAGACCAGCAAACCGGATACCGCACTCGGACTGTCTTGTGTATGCCGGTGCATAACGCTAAAGGTGAGCTGATCGGGGTGACTCAGCTAATTAATAAGAACCAAGGTACTTTCACCACTTCCGACGAAGAGTTTTTGCGAGCTTTTAATTCCCAAGCAGGAATGGCGCTGCAAAATTCTCAACTGTTTCAGAACGTGATGGTGGAAAAGCAGTATCAAAAAGATATGCTGCAAAGTCTTTCCGATGCAGTAATTTCCACGGATTTACAGGGGCGAGTTGTAACGATTAACGAAGCGGCGCTGGAATTGTTGGGCTGTCCGGTAAATCAAGCTAAAAGCAAACACAATCCCCAGATTTGGGAAGAAAAACTGATCGACCGCTATGTTTGGGAAGTTGTGCCGATCGATAATTTGCAATTTCGACTTGAAGACAGTCTCCACAATGCTGCCAGACATTACGTTCCCGAACAAAGTTTAACAGTGGGACTGTTGGTGGAAAAAACCTGTTGTTCCGCAGAAACAGCAGCAGCAAAAACAGAAGAAGAAATAGGAGAAGAAACTTACATTTTGGCTGTGCCCGATCGCACTGACCCGAATTTATATTACGCTTGGGGCGAAAACAGCGCCTGGACTGAAGAAGTAGCGCTGGCAGAATTAGCTAATTCCCAATCTTTATTTTCGCTGCCCAATGCAGCCCGGTATCACCCTTATTGTCCGCTGCCCCTCCCGGCCTCTCGAATTAAAGTAATTGAACGCAGTTTGAATTTGACTGTCAACCCGCTGATCAATCCAGAAGGCGGGGTGCGCGGCGGTTTAGTGGTACTCGAAGACATCAGCCGCGAAAAGCGGATGAAAAATACGATGTACCGCTACCTGACTCCTGGAGTCGTAGATAAAGTGATGGCTTTGGGTGAAGGCGCCCTGATGGTAGGCGAACGCAAAGAAGTTACTATTTTATTTTCCGACATTCGCGGCTACACCACACTCACCGAAAATCTGGGAGCGTCGGAGGTGGTATCGCTGCTGAACGAGTATTTTGAGACGATGGTGGAGGCCGTTTTCCATCACGAAGGAACTTTAGACAAGTTTATCGGCGATGCTTTAATGGCCGTGTTCGGCGCGCCCCTGCCGCTGAACCCTCCCGAAAGTCACGGTTGGATGGCGGTGCAGTCGGCTTTAGATATGCGCAGGCGTTTGAAAGAGTTTAATGATTCTCGCCCCGGCGAAGATCCGTTTCGTTTCGGAATTGGGATTAGTTCTGGAGAAGTGGTTTCGGGAAATATTGGTTCCCAAAAGCGGATGGATTACACGGTAATCGGGGATGCGGTGAATTTGAGCTCGCGATTGGAACAGCTTACAAAAGAGTACGGCTGCGATATCATTTTGAGCGAATTTACATACAGTTTGTGCCGCGAAGGGATTTGGGTGCGAGAGTTGGACAAGGTGCGGGTTAAGGGCCAAAATCAGCCGGTGGGTATTTACGAGTTGCTGCAAAATACTTCTGAACCCATTGATGGGGAAACCGTTCGGTTTTTGGAACTTTACAGCAACGGTAGGGATGCTTATATTGCTAGAAATTTTCATAAAGCTATTAGTTGTTTTGAAGCGGCTTTAGCGATACGACCTAGCGATCGACCTGTGGAAGTTCACATCGAGCGCTCCCTCAGGTATTTGGAAATACCTCCGCCCGAGGATTGGGACGGGGTTCATACTATGACAATAAAGTACGATATGATATCACATCCGAGCGACAAAATGTAAAAAGATTACATATTTTTTTATATCTTCCTTATGACAGAGTTAACAAGTGGAAAAATGTGAAAACATAAATCCGATGCACGATTAAAGTTAGTATTTATTTCCAGGCTAACAATTAAATGACTTATTTATCTGTTCCAAATGCCACAAAAGCCGATCGGATTCTGGTAGTAGATGACGCACCAGATAATGTTTTGTTGGTGCAGACAATCCTGGAAGAAGAAGGTTACGAAATTAGCACGGCAGAAAACGGCTTTTCCGCCTTGAGCCAAATTGACAAGTCAGCCCCGGATTTGGTACTGCTAGACGTGATGATGCCCGGGATGGACGGTTACGAAGTCACCAAGCGAATCAGACAAAATAAGGAATTGCCCTTTATCCCGATTTTGCTGATCACGGCTCACGACAGTGCGAGCGTAGTCCAGGGATTGGACATGGGAGCAGACGATTTCATCCGCAAACCAGTCGAAATGGACGAACTGCTGGCGAGGGTACGATCGCTCCTGCGGCTAAAACACAGCGTAGACGAGCGCAATTCGATCGCCCTCCAGCGCGAAGATTTTGTCTCCAGGCTCGCTCACGACTTGCGGACGCCCCTCGTAGCAGCCGATCGAATGCTAAGTTTGATGCAGCAGGGAGCTTTGGGAGAAATTTCCCTTCCCATGCGCGACGCTTTCGGGACGATGGTTCGCAGCAACCAAAACCTGATCGCGATGGTAAATATGTTGCTGGAAGTCTACCGCTACGAAGCAGGCCGCAAATCCCTAAGTTTCGCTCCCGTGGACTTGCGCCAGCTCATTAATGAAGTAGCTGAAGAACTAGCTCCCCTAGCCGATGCTAAAGGTTTGTCCGTAAATTTAGACTTGACCGAAAGTGCAGAAAGTGCTCCGATTGCGAAGTATCCGGGCGATCGTCTGGAGCTGCACCGCTTGCTAACAAATTTAATCGGAAATGCGATTAAATTCACCGACAGCGGCTCAATAGATGTCCGCTTAAAAGCTGCGAATTCACCTGCTTATACTAGCTTCAAAAACCAACCGCTGGCATGGGTAATCATAGAAATCCAAGACACCGGCGCCGGCATTTCTCCCACCGAAAAAGCAAAGTTATTTGAAAGGTTTGGCCCGGGAACTCACAAGAAATCCGGTACAGGTTTGGGACTGCACCTCTGCCGCCAAATAGTCGAAGCTCACCGCGGTACGATAGAGGTAAAATCAGAGTTGGGCAAAGGCAGTTTGTTTACTATTCGCTTGCCTTGTTAGAGCAGTATAAGTAACTCTAACTTGGCGCGAAATGCGCACATTACCGCTTATAATTAACTCAAATTGTAGGGTGCAACCTAAGCATATACTCGAATTATCGTTAATTTACCGGATGTCAGATAATTACTTGGCAACCGAATTTATGGCAATATGTCTAACTGTCCAGTGTGCGGTACTGAATACATAGAAACACCAGAGTTTTGCTCGATTTGCGGCTGGGATTTGACTCCCTACCCGCAACGTGCTAAGCCTTCCAAAACTTATTTAAAAAAAGAAGAAGTTAGATTGCAGTGGGCAAAAAAAATGTGGGAATTGGCCCGCAATCAACAAAATTGGTTAGCTAAATTTGATGAGTTGCAGGGGGAATTGCAGCAAGGTGCGATCGCCCGCACGTACCTTCAATCTCAGTTAGAATGGGTTCTGTACCGCCTCGAACAACTAAACCCCGAATTGATTGTCAGCACTCTACTGCGACTGGAAGACAAAATAGGCGCCATACCTGACTCAACTCCGGCAATTTCCGAAGTAGGGATGGACTACCGACAACTGACAAAGCTATTAGAAACAGGAAAATGGCGCAAAGCTGACGAACATACTTGGGAAATCTTGCTGCAAATAGCTGTCAGGGAAGACGAAGGCTGGCTGAGTGCAGCCGATATTGACAGTTTTCCTCCTACAGACCTTCGCACGATCGACCGACTTTGGCAACAATACAGCAGCGGGCGGTTCGGGTTGAGCGTGCAGCAGCAGATTTGGGAAAGTACCGAGGCAAATTACACTGAATTTTGCGATCGAGTCGGCTGGCGAGTCAAGGAAAATTGGAAATATTACAGCGAGCTCTCCTTCAACGAAGATGCTCCCCCCGGACATCTCCCCGTCACCGCCTGGAGGCAGCGCGCCTGTTACGGTGCCGGTAAACTCACCGCAGCAGAAAACTTTGCCCGCATCGCTGCGAAACTCGCAACTGCCGATCGGTAATCGTCCAAAATAAAAAATTCAAAATCGACATTAACTGCTATAATCAAAACGGTTTAGCAACTGGGGCTGTGGCTCAGATGGATAGAGCAAGCGCCTCCTGAAGAATCGGGCACCCTGCGAGGAAACTCTGGGAGTGAATGTGGTCAAATTTGGTGAAACCTAAAGAGTTCGTGGGTTCCTATGACTCTAAGGCAATACCAAGCCAAGCCTGAGTTCAGGGCGATTAAACAATCGCCTGTATTGAAATCAGGAAGGTTTAGAGACTAGACGGTCACCACCTAAAAGCTGCGAGCATATGGTGAAGGTATAGTCCAGAGAGTGGGGAAACTCACACAAATCTGAAGCGCTAGGCCGCCGGTTCGAACCCGGCCAGTCCCGTTAAAAATCAAGAAAAATTAAAAGCAGGAGGGGGAAGCTTAGTTTTGCCCCTCTTTTTTGCATATCCGCTAAGGAGTTGGCTCGCAGACAAGTAGAGCAACTGCCTTGGCGGTTGCTATAAAATCTGAAATCGAAAATCTCAAATCACCTTTTTAAGCCCCACCACAAGCGTAGAGTCAATCTAAAATCTAAAATCTAAAATCTAAAATCTCTGATCCCCCGACCCTTTTTTAAATTTTAATTTTTAATTCCTGTTAGTGGGCTCTACGTGCGGTATTTTTTGTTATTGTTCCTTTGTGAGTTACATAAAATTTTTATAGGTTTAGATGTGGTTAAAAATCAATTCAAACACGCAGCGTTACAAGCGTTTGAACACTTCACGCAGTTTTTGGTTCCTAGTAGGGCTTTTGATCGCCTGCTGGTTTGGCTATCAGCAGGTTAAGAGCGAATTTCAGAGACCCCAAGCTTTGTTAGTTCTAGGTGGGGCTACGGAGCGAGAGGTGTTTGCCGCCAAATTTGCTCAGAAGTATCCTGAATTGCCGATTTGGGTGTCGTCTGGGAGCAATCCGGAGTTCGCGGAATGGGTGTTTTCGGAAGCGGGAATCGAGTCCGATCGCCTGCACTTAGACTACAGAGCGGTGGATACGGTAACAAATTTTACCACCTTGGTAGATGAATTGAAAGCTAGAGGGATTGAGAGCGTGTATCTGATCACTTCTGACGATCATATGCGGCGAGCTCAGATTATCGGCGAAATCGTGCTCGGCAGTCGAGGCATTAGCTTTAAGCCTGTGGCAGTTCCGTCTGGGCGAACCCCCGAACCGGTGGAAAAAGCTGTTCGCGACGGTGCTAGAGCTATTCTTTGGCTGACAACCGGTTATACGGGTGCTAACTTCAGCCAAGCCAGAATTCAATAAACAAAGGAAAGCATTGAGCAAGTTTTAAATTTTTTCCCATTCCCTCTGGTTTTAAAACTTGTCTTCTATAGCGATTTAAGGCACCGGGAAGACGCTGATGACCAATACCTAACAGAAGAGAATAGAACCAGTAGTTTAAAATCAGTAGATGAACTTCAATAGCTAAAGTTAATGACCGACCAAATTCTGCCGCAAGTTCTGGAGCAAATTTTGAGTGACAGCAAAACGCCGGATGCTGTTTTTTCGGCTTTGGTGCCGGCTTTAGGCGAGGTGTTAAATTGCGATCGGGTTTTTCTCTACCTCCGCAATCCTGAAACGCAAATGGGCCGAGTACCTTACTGCTGGCGTCGCAACTCGAACATTCCAGAGGTTTGGGACGCAGAATGGAAAAAAGAACCGGAATCTTTAGGGGAAGAAGACCCTTTGTTTGCAGCAGCTTTGCGAACTGAACCTTCGATTTTTGTTGAGGATGTTGAAACAGCGAATCCTGAAGTTGTCAACAAAGATTTTGAGGCAAAAAATTTCGGACATCGAGCTTTGATTCACGCTCACCTTTGTGCTGACGGCTTATTGTGGGGGGTTTTGCAGCCTTGTATGTTCGATCGCCCCAGAGTTTGGACTGACTTCGATCGCCAAGTTATTGCAGCAGTTACAGAAAAAATTTCGCCTTTAGCTGTCGCTTATGTCACGGCCTCAGGATCAAAAGATGAGCCATAAAAATCAATAATTTACTTGTAGGGATCGGGTGGGCAATCAATGAATGTCAACTTAAGACTAAAACTACCTCTAGATTGGGGTTTTAGCCGAATCTCAATCCCCTTCCCGGCAGACGAAATACCGTTTGCGATCCCCCCTTTTTTAGTTAGGGGGGATCGTTGCGCTAATTTTCACACAAAAGTCGGGTACTAAATTTGAGCTAATTCTTCTCACCAATGGTGAGGTGTGCATCAACCTAGGGATAGACTTAGTGCACAATTATTGTTTAAAAAACGCCCCAATTTTGAATGCCCCGACTGCTGAAAATCCCTTGAGCCCGACTAATATCATCCTCAGCGCCATCTACTACCACCAAATAATCGCCGGCGCGCAGGCGATCGGTGTAAATTCTAGCTGTTTCTTCGGGAATTCCCAAGTCAGTCAATGCCTTCACCACTCCACCGAAAGTCGCAGCCGCGACGCCAGTGCTTGCTACGGTAGCCACCAGTGAGGCGCCGAAAGTCCCCGCTGCAATCATCGGCCCGATTCCGGGAATAGCTAAACTTCCGAGACCCACTAGCAAGGTGGCTAAAGCACTATTTGTCAGAGTGTCTCCTACCACTCCTGCTCCTGTGTCTAGATTTTTATCGCCCACCTGAGCGATCGTTTCAGTCTCGCCTACAGACTCGCCTGCATCCCTCGCAACAACCGAAACTTTATCCATTGGAAACCCGGAAGATTTCAATTCTGTCAGAGCTTGCTCGGCATCTTCGCGGTTAGAAAACAATCCCAAGGCGCGGGTTTGATTGCTTGTTACCATATGTTTCTTCTTATCTCCTGTCTAATTAAACTCTAATTCAAGCCTAATTATTGCGCTTGTTTTCAATCACTTATATTGATATTTTTCGGTTTTTATCTTTAGCATTCATCTATCTGTAGATATAACCTGAAAAACAGCAACAAAAGTTATAAAATCAGCGACCCAAATCGTGCATCGCATTTATCTCGATCGCACATCTTTGAGTCAGCGCTTCCAACTCCTCGCGGTTCGAGGAACCGGGCGCTTCAATTAGCTTGCCAATTCGCACCGTCAGCGGCACCGGACGCGGCATTCCCGAACCTTTCGACGAAATCGCGTGAGTTCCCCACAAGCTAACAGGCAACAGCGGCGCTTTTGCCTTAGCAGCTATCAGCGCAGCACCTAATTTCGGTTCAGTAATTCTGCCGTCTGGCGTGCGAGTTCCCTGCAAAAATACACCCGTCGCCCAGCCATTTTCTAAAGAATTGATAGCCGATCTAATTGCACTGCGATCGGCACTTTCCCGCTTCACTGGATAAGCACCGTAAAGCGTAATTGCCTGCTTCAAAATAGGAACTTTAAATAACTCTTCCTTTGCCATAAATGCGACGGGCCGCCTCATGCAATTAGACAAAATCGGCGGGTCAAAATCGCTGGCGTGATTGCTGACTACCACCAGCGGCCCTTCTGTCGGAACATTTTCTGCACCATAGATACGGCCCCGAAAGTACAGGTGCAGCATCGGGCTGACAATTGACCATTTGAATAAATAGTAAAGAAGTAAACTTTCGACTGGTTCGCGACTTTTGCTCACAGAAAACCTGAGATTTTAAATTACACCGAATATTAGCCTATCAGTTCAGCAATGACAAAGGAATAGTATTTTGAGGTTTCTAGGGTGCACACCTTCTCCAGCCCAATAAGAAAGTCCGCCTGCGCGGACATCACTTGTGTAGAGCCCGACAGAAGTCTGGCCAACTCCTGAATTTCGGACGTTTGCAAAAGCTCAATTTCCAGCCAGCATGGCTTTTTGTCCTTCCGAAGAAGTCGCGTAGCCCAAGAAATCCTTAACTGCTTGGCTAGGAGGATTTTTGTAAGCGTAGTACAACGGCCGCTTGTAAGGATAGTTACCCGCATCCGGCGTCGCACCGTTGACGGCAACAACGCGCACTGTTTTCTGATTGACTACTTGAGCGAAAGTCGCATAGCCAATGCCGTTGTTGCCTAAGGCTTGCAGCAGGGGAGTTGTCGCATCTCGATCGAGCTTAGTGATATTGGGCCCACTGCCAAAATTAGCGCCAGAGAGCACTTGTTCTTTAAACGTTTGGTGAGTGCCGCTAACTTCGGGTCGATTTATCACTTTAATCGCGCCTGCCGGGCCGCCGACTTTCGACCAGTCTTGAGTATTTCCCTTGAAGATATCTTGAACTTGAGCGGAAGTTAAACCTCCTTTAAACGGGTTGTTAATCCCGACTACGAGGGCGATCGTATCTAGGGCAACAGGCACCGCTGCCAAACCCTGACCTTGTTCTTGAGCCGTCAAAGGTTGCGATACCGCAGCAAGATCGGCTGTTCCTGCGACCAAATCTTGAATTCCCTTTGCAGAACCGTTAGCTTTGGAATCAACTCTAGTGCCAGGAAACTTGGCTTGAAAGCCATTCTTAAGGTTGAGGTTGATTGTCACCATACTGGTAGAACCTTGAATCTTGACAGTCGTACCCGCAGGAACAGAAGCTGGAAGCGCAAAGGAACTAGCTGCAACAGGCGAAGCGCCGCCGACTACTGGCGCGACGGGAAGTGGGACGACATCGCCTGCAGGTGCGGGAGTGGAGGGATGGTTACTAACATCTTGCGACGCTGGTTTGTTGAGAACAAAGAACCAGCCACCACCGGCTAGCAAGAGAAATAACAGGATAAAAACTATGGGGGGAGGCCCGCTCTTAGCCATAAAATTGTCCTTAGCTGGGAAGTTCTTTGTTGTTGGAGTCGTCTAACATTTGTAGCCTGCGATTAACTTCATCATCTAAGGTCATATTTTCTAATTCTGCCTGAAGTCTTTCTTGGGGATTCTCAGATATTTCTGCTAAAGCTTGCTGTTTGAGGTTGCGGCCGTGGACGGCGTTTTTGGCTTGCTCAAACTGCGATCGAGCTGAATCGATACTGAGGTCGTTGTTGACTTTGGATATAGCTCCGAGGGCTTCGTTAATCTCGGCCATATCTTTCATATTTTGCATATCGGTTTTGTAGGCTTCCAGCTTCATCCGCTCTCGATTTAGCTTGTCTTTGGAAGCGTTGACGTATTGTTCGGCTTGTTTTACTTGGGATTCTAATTGCGGCAGGATTTGTTCTGTCTGAATTACCTTCGCCATTGCCAAGCGGGCTGCTTCTTCGTTGCCGTGGCGCTGGGCTGTGATGGCTTGGCGCTCTACGGTTTGCATTTCCCTAACTTTTTGTTCATATTTCGTTTTGGCGCGCTGGTAGGCTGCAACTTGGGTGGAGACTGCTGCTGCTAGCTTTTGAACTGATTCTTGCATCGATCGCAGCGACTCTTCGGCTACCGCCACCGACACCTGGCCGCCGGATTCCACGGGCAGTCCCCACATCCAATTCCAGGCACCTACTATGGTTCTGCCTGCCTTGTCGCCCATCAACCAGTAAAGGACTTTTTTCATATAAATACTAGATAAGCTTGGTTTTTACGCCCAGTTTACATCAGGATTTGTCGATCGCCCCGTCAATCGATTTTAGATTTTAGATTTTAGATTTTAGATTTGAAGCATTGACTCCACGGATAAATTCGGGGGGCAAGTTTCATCCGATACAGGTTTTTTATTTCTGGACGGATGAATCCGGGGGCTTGTATCCTGGATGCTTTCGGTCAGGTCGATCGATATCTAGATTTTTGATAAAGATTTTCTAGCTGTCTGGATCGTCTATCCCTAATTTGCACAACAGCCAATATTCGGATTTGCCTGTTGTGCTATTTATTATTCGGCACTCTTCGGGCCAATTAATTTTAAAGTTAATAACCTGCCGTTTAATAACAGGCTAAAAATAGATTAAGCGGGCAAATCTGCAACACTACTAACATTTACCAGCGTTAAATCCGGACAAGTCCGTTTGATCAAACCAGTGAGAACTTTGCCCGGGCCAATTTCCACTACGCGATCGATTCCTTGTTGCGGCAATTGCAGGGAAATTTCTCTCCACCGCACGCCTTTAGTCATCTGCTGAGTCAACCGCTGCTTTAAAGTGGCTGCGCTAGTAGTGGCTGACGGTTCTGAGTTCGAGAGCACCAGCATTTTAGCATCGGAAAATCTTGCAGACTTTAAGGCTAGTTGAAACTCTGCCGCCACTGATGCCATCAGGGGAGAGTGAAACGCACCGGAAACATTCAATTTAACGGCGCGTTTGACTTTGATTTTGGCAAGCAAATCTTCTACTGCTGCGGGCGTTCCAGAAATCACGACTTGTGCTTCGCTGTTGTCGTTTGCCAGCACAACGTCTCGGCTGTATTGAATTTGCAGTTCTAGTTCCTGCCTGTCGAACCCGATCAAAGCCATCATTTGGCCGCCGGAGGCAGTGTCCATGAGTTCGGCGCGGCGTTTGACTAAGCGCAATCCGGTTTCAAAGTCAAAGACGCCTGCTGCGTAGAGGGCAACGTATTCTCCTAAACTGTGACCGGCAACGACCGCTGGCCGATCGCTTTTTTCTCGCATTAAGTCGGTCAAAATACTTTCTACTACGAACAAACAAGGCTGAGTGTAGAGAGTCCGAGATAGTTTTGCTTCTTCTTTTTGGCAAACTTCCGGGACAGACCAGCCTAAAATTTCTTTAGCGAGCTCAAATTTGGCTTTGGCTGTTGGCAAGTTTAATAAGTCTGCACCCATCCCGATCGCCTGGGAACCTTGTCCGGGAAATACCCATGCTGTTTTAGTCATTTTTCCGGTAATCTGCTAATTGGTGGTTGCTAATTGGTGATTGCAAAAATTCTTTGTTTCCCGCTTCTAAGTTCGCTTGCTGGTATCCGCTATCTTTCGGTTAACGAACTCTCTACTCGCGACTCACAATTATAACATAATAGTTGCGCTTTTTACGAGTTTTATATTTTTTTTGCTACTTGAATCAGATTAATAGCCGTAACAAAATTTTCCATCTTCAAGCCAGGGGAAGTCGATCGAAGAATAGAGGATTTTCAATCTCAGGGCGCGCTTGTCAAGAACTCCTGCCCCGAGAGTGTACGGCTGCGCACCTTGCCCTCTGTATGGCGTGTTCAAGGATTTGTATTTTGCAAGGGTCGAACTCCCGACAATAACCGGAGCAAGTTTACAGCCTGCCACCAAATATTACCTTCCCCATTTAAAAATCGCCGCCCCCCAAGTCAAACCTGCACCGAAACCAGCAGCAGCAATAGTATCGCCCGCTTTAACTTTACCCAGACGCACGGCTTCGTCTAAGGCAAGGGGAATTGAAGCCGCTGAGGTATTGCCGTAATTCGCCAAATTGCTGATTACTTTTTCGGGGGGAATGTTTAGCCTTTGGGCCACTGCATCAAGAATCCGCTGATTGGCTTGGTGCAACAGCAGCCAGTCAATTTCAGCAGCGCTAATATTTGCCCGAAACATAGCTTTTTCTATGACTTCCGGCACTTTTCTCACGGCAAAGCGATAGATTTCTTGACCGTTCATTGTGATGGGTTCAAATCCGCCAATTCCGACGCTAACGCCCTCAATTAATTCTTTTGACTCGGCTTTGTAGGGCAAATTGAGAGACGAATTTTGCGTGCCGTCGCTGCGAATTTCAAATCCCAAAAAGGAATCGACTTCTGAAGCTTGCAATACCACCGCACCTGCACCGTCTCCAAATAGAATGCAAGTACCCCGATCCGACCAATTCACCCAGCGAGATAAAATATCTGCTCCGATCAGCAAAACATTTTGATAAACCCCTGTCCGAATGAACTGCGACGCTGTAACTAAACCAAAAACAAAGCCCGAACAAGCTGCTGTCAAATCAAAAGCCACAGCTTTTGTGGCGCCCAACTGATATTGAATTTTACTGGCAGAGCCAAACAAATCGTCAGGACTCGAAGTCGCCAAAATAATTAAATCGATATCTGTCGGCGAAATTTCTGCCATTGCGATCGCCTGAAGCGATGCCTCCGACGCTAAATCGCACAAAGAAGTGCGATCGTCCGCCAGCCTGCGGGAGCGAATGCCCGTCCGCGCCCCAATCCACTCGTCAGAAGTTTCTACTATCTGACTCAAACCGTTATTATCCAGCGAAACCTGCGGTGTACAAGAACCGCTACCCGTGACGGCAATGCCGAACCCTGATTGCTGCAACATTCCTCTCCATTTATGAGCGATAGATCGAGAAATTAAAAATTAAAAACTACCAATTAAAATTATTTTTTAAACTGCTGACATTACTTTTTTTAAGCAAAACCGCTTGTTTAAGCTGACATTTTTAATTTGACATTTTTAATTTTTAATTCCTACTTACTGCCTCTAATTCACAGCTTCTTGTTCCAGAGCGCTTTGGTGATTGGACGATCGAATTCGCTCCAGCACTTGGTTGTCAATAGCCTCCTTCGCCAAACGAATGGCATTAAAAATCGAGGCAGCTTGAGACGAACCGTGGCTGATAATGCAAACTCCGGCAACGCCCAACAGCAAACCGCCGCCGTGTTCAACGTGGTCTACCCGCTGCTTAAAGCCCTTGAGGCTTTCTTGCAGGAGGGGAGCGCTAATTTGATTTTTGAGTCCGGCAGCCAATTCTTCCTTAAGCACTTGAACCACGACTTCGCCCACCGCTTCGGCAAACTTCAACAATACGTTGCCGACAAACCCGTCGCAGACAATTACGTCGAAGTTCCCCGACAGCACGTCGCGGCCTTCGGCATTGCCCACAAAAGGAATGTTCGGGTTGTCCACCAATAACTGGTGGGTTCGCACCGCTGCGTCGTTGCCTTTAGAAGGTTCTTCGCCAATGTTGAGCAGACCGATTTTAGGTTCGGCGACGCCCAGCACGCACTGGCTGTAAATAGTTCCCATAAGAGCGAACTGCTCCAAAAATTTGGGGCGGCAGTCCACATTAGCGCCGACATCGAGAATGAGTACAGAGCTGCCCGGTACCATTGTCGGCAAAACTGCACCGATCGCAGGGCGATCGATTCCGGGGAGCCGGCCCAACCTGAGCAGGGCAGCAGCCATTGCCGCGCCGGAGTGACCGGCGGACACCACAGCATCAGCTTGCTGCTGCTTTACCAAGTTCATCGCTACGTTAATCGAAGCGTTGGGCTTGCGTTTGAGGGCACTCAAAGGTTCTTCGTGCATTTCCACCGCTCCTTCAGAAGGAACGATTTCTAGCTGACCTGTAGAGACGCGGCCGATCGCGTCTTGTTGCCGGAGCGAGTCTTCTATTTGCTGCGGGTCGCCCACGAGCAAAATCTCTACGCCTAATTCTTCTTGTGCCTTAAGCGCTCCAGCTACAACTTCGGCGGGGGCATGATCCCCACCCATAGCGTCTATTGCAATTCTTGCGCGTGTCGATCCCATTGACCAATGTTTGAGAAACACTAAAAATTCTACCAGGAAGTCAGGAGCGTGAATCCAGAAGTCTGAATAAAGAACTAAAATCCGCTCGCGCCCGATCGGACAATTCTCATTTCCGACTACTCTGATAGAGCTTGTTTTGTCACTACTTTACTATTTTTGCCTGCAAATTGAAAAAATCAATGAAATAGTTTACATGATCGCAAGCACTTTAGTCCGGGAACCCCGGATTCATCCGTGGAGCGAGAAAAAAGCTCCCCATCCTCATCACTTGCCCCCGGATTTATCAGTGGGAGCGCTTTCTTCAATCTGAAATCTAAAATCTAAAATCTAAAATCGATTGACTTTAGGAGTAAAAAATGCTGGATTTATTTAGCTCAGGGATGATGTCTCTGTGGCTGGACATGGCTGGGGTAGGCACTGCCGGGCCTAATGCTGCGTCAGTGCTGGCTTGGCGGGGAGGAATACCCGGGTTAGTGGTGGCCGAAGATTTGGCTTTTGGGGGAATAAGTGCGGCAAATCCAGACTTGCCCGCAGAAGCGACGGTGCGGGAATATTTAAAAGACTTAAAAGACAAGAACCTGATTGATGGGAATCAGGGAATTTGGGTGCAAGCGGGAATGGTGCCGCTGGTAAGTCAGCAGGGGACAGTGCTGATGCCTGGGGCTTCGCTGACTAAGATTGCGACTTCTCTGGCGTCGCTGGAGACTTGGGGCGCGGATTATCAGTTTGAAACGCGGTTCCGAGCAACCGGGCCGATTAACAATGGTGTATTGGAGGGAGATTTGGTGGTCAGCGGCGGGGGCGATCCGCTGTTTGTGTGGGAGGAGGCGATCGCCGTGGGCAATGCTCTCAATCAAATGGGTATCGATCGGGTGGCGGGCAATTTGGTGGTGACTGGCAATTTCCGCATGAATTACCAGTCCGATCCTTTGGCTGCGGGGGAGATACTTCGGCAGGCCCTCGACGGTCGCAGTTGGCCTCAGGACGTGGTGGCAATGTATTCTAAGATGGCTCCGGGAACTAGAAAGCCGCAAGTAACGGTGGCCGGCAGCGTCATTGCTGAGAAATTTGTGACTTCGGGTCATTTGCTGCTAAAGCGCCGATCGCTCCCTTTAGCCGAAATTCTCAAGCAGATGAACGTCCACAGCGATAATGAAATGGCTCAGATGCTGGCCGACGATTTGGGGGGGGCAAAAATAGTGCAGCAGCAAGCGACTTGGGCGGCGGGGGTGCCGGAGGAGGAACTACAATTGGTTAACGGTTCGGGATTGGGAGTGGAAAATCAGATGTCTCCGAGGGCGGCTTGTGGGATGATGCAGGCGATCGCCCGCAACCTTCAGACTACGGGGCTGACGATTGCTGACTTGTTTCCGGTGTCCGGGCGCGATAAAGGCACTGTAGAACACCGGCACATTCCGCGATCGGCTGTGGTGAAAACAGGTAGTTTGGACACCGTGATTGCTTTGGCTGGAGCCATACCCACGCGCGATCGGGGTTTAGTGTGGTTTGCAATTATTAATCGCGGCACCGATTGGGACTCTTTGAGAGAACAGCAAGATATATTTTTGCAAAAATTGGTGCAGCAGTGGGGAACTGCATTGACTTTGCCACTAGCAATTACACCGCACATTGACGGCGGCAGACCTGCCTTGGGGGCAGCAAATCGCAGCGATATTTTGCTGGGAGGTTAAGAAATAGGGGTTGAGTTGGGGTTCGCAGAAAGACGACCGACATAATAGCTTAGAATTGAAACAAGACTATTCTGCAAGAAGATGATCAAACTGCGATTGAAGAGATACGGGAAAAAACGCGAGACAAGCTACCGGATTGTAGCGATGAACAGTTCTACCCGCCGCGACGGCCGTCCCCTAGAAGAGCTCGGCTATTACAACCCCAGAAATAACGAAACCAGGCTGGATGTTCCAGCGATTGTCAAGCGCCTGCAAGAAGGCGCTCAGCCAACTGACACCGTGCGTGACATCCTCAGAAAAGCCCATGTATTTGAACAAGTCGGAGCCGGAGCCAACGTTGAATCCAGCACAACAGCAGTCAGCTAGTCCCAACTACGCTGGACTGGTTAAGTTTTTAATTGGGCCTTTTTTAGAGACCCCAGGTTCTTTGCGGGTAGATTGCGAACTGCACCCGCGCCAATCGCGGGTCTGGGTTAGGCTCGCTTTTGAAGATCCCGACAAAGGCCGGGTTTACGGTAGGGGCGGACGCAATATTCAGGCAATTAGAACTACGCTCGAAGCGGTGGCGCAGACGGCGGGTCAGTCGCTCTACTTAGATATATACGATGGCGAAGCGGGCGATCGTGGCTCCTCGCCGCCCAGGGGCGATCGCGATCGCCCGGATCGCGATCGTCCGGATCGCGGATCGCGCGAGCCGCGAGGCGACTTCCGACCCCGGACGCCGCCTCCGTCGCCGAGTCCCTTAGCTAGCAGAACTCCGAGAGAACAACCTCGCCGTACTAACACACCTACGTTTAGAACGAGCAGAAATACTCCCGGTTATTAACTGCAGAACCAAAAAACAATTTTAGATTTTAGATTGCCTGTTGTAAACTTTGTATTACAAGCCCCGCTTGATTTGAGATTGCCGATTTTGCGATCGGACACAAATGTAAAATTTTAAATCTCAAATGTCAGCGGGATGAGGTACATCTAAAATCTAAAATCTAAAATCTAAAATCTAAAGTTGCCTGACTTGATTTAAAGGAGATTTGATTTGTATCTCAAGCACCAAACTCATTTGGGAGCTAAATCTAAAAGACGCCTTAGATACTAGGTAAAACCTAGTAACTGGCGTTTTTTTGTTCGCAAAAAGTGACTGATTTAACTGTTAATTGTTAACTTTTAATTGCTTATTTGGAGGAGCTTATGTTGGCATGATTGAAAAATTAACAATAGAGTTGCCGAGCACTCAAAGCGCGATGTCGCTCTCGGGTCATCAAGAAGAAAACCTGAAAATTATCTCTAAGCAAACCGGCGCTAACCTGGTAATGCGAGGGCAAGAACTGCTAATTTCCGGCACAAAAAGTCAAGTAGAATTGTGTCATAAATTAGTGCGATCGCTCTCCGACTATTGGAAATCAGGCAAAAATATTACCGGAGTTGAAATCCAGACGGCGCGCCAAGCTTTGGATACCAACCGCCAAGGCGATTTACAAGACTTGCAGCGAGACGTTCTCGCCAAAACACGCCGCGGCGAAGAAATTAGAGCCAAAACCTTCAAGCAGCGACAGTACGTCCAAGCAGTACGCACCCATGACCTGACATTTTGCATCGGCCCCGCCGGTACTGGCAAGACATTTTTAGCAGCTATTTTCGCCATCCAAGCTTTGTTAAGCAAACAGTACGAACGGCTCATATTAACCAGGCCGGCTGTAGAAGCAGGCGAAAAACTAGGGTTTTTGCCGGGAGATTTGCAGCAAAAAGTCGATCCCTATTTGCGCCCGCTTTACGACGCCCTGCAAGAAATGATCGACCCTGAAAAAATGGCCGATTTAATGGAAAGAGGCTTGATCGAAGTAGCTCCTTTAGCTTATATGCGGGGGCGCACTCTCAGCAATGCTTTCGTAATTTTGGACGAAGCTCAAAATACGACACCGGCTCAAATGAAAATGGTGTTGACTCGTCTGGGCTTTCGATCGAGAATGGTAGTGACGGGCGATATCACTCAAACAGATTTGCCACCAAACCAACAGTCGGGATTGTCAGTTGCCCAAAACATTCTGCGCAACGTTGAGGGCATTGCTTTCTGCGAATTTTCTCAGGCGGATGTGGTGCGACACCCGCTAGTGCAGCGGATTGTCGCTGCTTACGAACTGCACGAAACATGAAGGAAGAATGCCCTTCGACTTCGCGAGGTGGTAAAAAGAAGGAAGAAGGCTTTAGTTATTTAGGAGAGGCTTTAGTTATCTAGGAGAGAAGGAAGAAGGAAGAATTATCCTTTTTTCTCTAATTCCTTTTCCTAATTCCCAACTCCCATTTTCTTATTATCGATTTAATCCAAAATCCACAATCCACAATCCAAAATTGATATGACTGCGACTCTGAAAGAATTCTTGGAAGCTTGCGAACAATTGGGAACGCTGCGTTTAATCGTGACTAGCAGCGCGGCTGTGCTGGAAGTTCGCGGTTCAATTCACAAGCTGTTTTATGCGGAGTTGCCGAAGGGTAAATATGCCAATATGCACGCCGATATATTTGAGTTTCACTTGAATATGGACAAAATCAAACAGGTGAAGTTTGAAACTGGCGAGGCGAAAAGAGGGAATTTTACTACTTATGCAATTCGTTTTCTGGACGAACAAAATGAGGCTGCTTTGAGCGCATTTTTGCAGTGGGGAAAGCCGGGGGAATACGAACCGGGACAGGTGGAAAATTGGCATCAATTGCAGGAGAAATACGGGGAAGTTTGGGAACCTGCACCTGTTGAGGCGCTTTAAAACATAGGCTTTTTTACCTTAAAATTGCATATTGGGGGCGGGATATCCTGCCCAACCCCTACTCCCCACAAGAATAAAATTGATTTTTGTGTAACAGGCAGGATGCCTGTTTCTGAGAAGGGCATAAAATATGATGTTTAACTCATTTGTTGTCTAATTTTTGAATTAATGAACCGCAGAGGGCGCAGAGAAGAGAGAAAGAAGGTTAGTTGTTTGTATGTAATTGGGTATGAAGGTAATTTGGAGTTTTTGTTTAGTTTTGCTGGTGTTGCTGTGGGGTGGCGGTGCAAGGGCGGGGGTTTTGGGCGATCGCCTATCCAGTTTTCCCAATTGGGAAAGCAAGCCTCCTATCGCTGTAGCTAAGGGGGATTTGGTTTATCCAGATTGGATGGCTGGCACTTGGAATGTTGCGAGCACTTTGGTGGATTTAGCGGCGCCTTTAGCACCAAATATTGTTACGCCCGGGTTTGAAGGCAACCGCCGCTATTTGCAGCAGCCGGTATTGTTTAAAGTGCAGTTTAAATCGGCACAAAATATTGGTTTTGGTTATAATTATACATCTAAAAATGCTAAAAAGATTGTCGCCGATCGCTCTTTTAACGGTTTGAATATTGCCAAAGCTTATTTAGGCGATGGTGGCGTACTTTCGGTGAAAGCCGATCCGAACAATCCCAACCGCCAAATTACTGTTTTGAAAGGGGAACGCCAACTAATTTCGATTGTTACCAGTCGGGGGACTGAGACGCCCAATCCTCGCGAGTTTGTGTCTACAGAAATTTCTCAGCAGGTGTTTCGGGGAGAGTTTGATATTTATTTGAATGAGGTGGAGACAACAACGGCTTATCGAGTTGTTGGAGGCGGAGAAAATGGCGATTCTGCGAGTAAAAGAATTGAGGCGGATCAGGTAACAGCGATTTATTTGTCGCCACAAGACCCGGATTATTTTGCTGCTGGGGGGCATCCTGTGGCTTTGTATCGATATCGGTTGGAGTTGGTGCCGACATAATTAAGTTGTCATCTCGATCGACCTAGCAACGATCGACTTTTTTCGCCCCTGTCTCTGTTTTCATCAGCTTTCCTAATCGCAGTCATCAGTTAAACTGTCGTTAAACCCCTTTACAAACCTTAACAAAACCGTTAATAATAGAAACATCATCCGAACATTGACAACCAAATACAGCAATCATAAAACCATGACAACAACCTTACAGCAGCGCGAAAGCGCCAACCTGTGGGACCAGTTTTGCAACTGGGTCACCAGCACCGAAAACCGCATTTATGTAGGTTGGTTCGGCGTCTTGATGATTCCCACCTT
>NZ_JAUBQD010000003.1:254069-295173 GCF_036701085.1 Microcoleus sp. Pol7_A1 | reverse complement strand
AAGTTAAAGTCGAAGTAAACCCTTTCGCCATCGATCGCACCTATGAATTACGCACTTGATTTAGCTAAATACTTAATCTTATCATGTTTTAGGTTGAAATTAAGATGCGTTTACCCTGGTAGGGCTAGGGAAATTTGCGGTTTCTCTGCGATGTCGTTGGCGACTGTTACGAGTCTGCCTTGTAGTTTGCTGTGTTTTCCTTGCGGCATAGGTTTTTGTACGATCGCACCTTTGATGTATTCGCTAGCCGGTTTGGTTTCTGGGAGTTGCAAAAACTCGTCGAGGGTGATAGTTTTTTGAGGTGCTTGTACCATATAGCGATCGCCCGTTTGAAGTGTTTTCCGGTAACAGTTCCAGTATATTTGAAGTTTCGATCGCTGTGGTGAAACAATCGCTCTCAAAAGACTCTAAACTGTAGCTAGCCCGCTCAGCAGTCTCCCGAACCAGCGGTTGATAGAGTTGCTTGAGGCAGAAATTGGCACTGCCCGCGTCAGTCGCATCTATAAAACTGGGATTCCTAGCATTCTTTCATCTAACTACTGATTGCTAACTAATGACTAATGAGTAATAACTTCTTCCTATGTCAAACAAGATAATTAAAGCAATTAAATCGAGCGGTATTTTAGGGGCGATCGCCTCTTTGACTGTTCTGTTATTCGGGGGTTGGAGCGGTACCGTGATCGGCTGGCTGATGGGTACGGCGGCGGGCTTTATGAGCTGTCAGGAGCCAAAGGTTTACAGCCCGAAAATGGGTGCGACTATCGGCAGTTTAGCTGGATTGGGATTGGGAGTTTGGCTGTTAGTTGCTAGCGTAGTCGAAGGAGTGATCGTTCGACCTTTTTCTGGTCAATCTGCTGTGGCTTTGCCGACTACGCTGCTGTACGGGATTTGCAGTTTGACGATCGCAATTCTAACAGCTACGTTAATGGGTGCTTTGCAGGGTTTGCAGGGGGAACGCCAGCGGCTGGCAACTCTGGTGACATTAGCTTTTATTCTAATTCTGTTTCCCTTTATCGACATTCAAGCTCAAACTGGCTGGATTGCTACTGTAGTACAGATTCAAATCTTTATTATGCTGGCGCTGGGTTTGAATATTACGGTGGGTTTTGCGGGTTTGTTGGATTTAGGATATGCGGCATTTTTTGCGATCGGCGCATACACGACAGCTTTACTATCTTCTGGGCAGTTAAATATTGCTTGGAACTTTTGGGTGGTACTGCCGATCGCCGCTGGTGTAGCTGCGATCGCGGGCGTAATTCTGGGTATTCCCACACTGCGGCTCAAGGGCGATTATTTGGCCATCGTTACCCTCGGTTTTGGCGAAATTATCCCGGTTGTCTTTAGGAATTTAACGGCGATTCGGATTGACGAACCAGTCTCGAAGATTGTCGCTTCCCTGTTGGGGAAACCCGAGTTGGTGCTTTGTCTGGTTGGGTGCGATCGACCTTTTAACCTCACGGGCGGCGAAGCGGGAATAAACCCGATCGGGCGTCCATCTCTCCCCATCGTCGGCACTTTCAGCACCGGTAACTACTTTCCCTGGTACTATCTAATTTTGCTGCTAGTTGTCTTCGCTTACTTCATGATTTCGCGGCTGCGAGATTCCCGCTTGGGAAGGGCCTGGAATGCCATGCGCGAAGATGAATTAGCGGCTAGTGCGATGGGGATTAACCTGGTCAAAACCAAACTTTCGGCTTTTGCGATGGGAGCGACGTTTTCTGGCTTTGCAGGCGCATTTTACGCCGCCTATATCAGCGCGATTTTTCCCAGCGTTTTCGATTTCTCGGTGTCGGTAATCATCCTGTGTATGGTGATTTTAGGCGGTTTGGGCAATATGACGGGGGTGATTTTGGGCGCTATCATTATCATGTCTGCCGATCGGCTTTATCTGCCACAATTAGCGCAAGTCCTCAAGGGTTTCCTGAATACTTTTGTACTCCCCAGGATTGCAATTCCCCAGTTACAAGACTTTCTGGCAACCAGTTTAGATCCGATTCAAATGCGCTTATTTCTATTCGGCCTAACTCTTGTTGTCATGATGATCGTGCGGCCGGAGGGGCTGATTCCTGATAAGATCCACCAAGCTGAACTGCATTCTGATGCTGAAGCGAGCAATGAGTCTTTAGCAGATGCGAGAAGTCAATAAATAAGTAAGGACAAAAAAACATAGTATTTTGTAGGTGGGTTTAGCTAAAAATATAGGGTGCCATGCCAGGAACTTTATGAGTGTAAAACCCCCCTCCTCATCTAATGTTTATTTGTAACCAACTACTTAGTAAGGGTGAAAGATTAGCCATGAAAAATGTAACTGGTACTGCTTTTATCGTTGCGGAATTTAGAGCAGAAGAGAACGAAGAGGCAATTCCTCTTTACACTGATAATGTAGTAAAAATTTGGCTGAATGAGGAAACAGAAAAAATAGCTAGCCAGATAGCTAAAAACTCTCCCGCCGCTAAAGAAATGGTTAAGTTGCGGACTAAATATTTTGATGATGTTTTGTCAAATCAAATTTTAGGAGGTTGCAAGCAAGTAGTTATTCTAGGTTCTGGTTTGGATACTCGCGCTGCTAGAATTAATGGAGAAAAAGTCACTTATTTTGAAATAGACGACCGCGCGACTCTTCAATTAAAAGAAGAAACTCTCAAAGCTAACAAAGTTACTGCCAATGTTCGCTACATTCCCGGGGATTACGTAAAAGAAGGTTTAATCTCCTTGCTGAAACAGAGTGAATTTGATTTCGCTCGACAGACATATTTCTTGTGGGAAGGCAACACTACCTTGCTTGACAAAAAAGATGTAATATTTGTATTAGAACAAATTCGGGACAATGTTCATAATTTCCGATTGTCCTTTGATTATATGTCGGAAAAGGTGATTTTGAGAACCACGGGCTACCAAGATATCAATGATTACATAGATAAATACGAAAGTATGTATGCACCGTGGATTACTGGGTTTGAAAAGATTGCAACTTTGGCTGACGAACTCCATCTCAAAGTTATTGAAAACTTTTCGACTGCCGATTTACACGCACAGTATCGCCCCAGCCGTTCGCTAGAATCTAATCTTTTTAAGTTCTATTTTGTCTGTACGTTAGAGAATATGTCCTAAAATATCCCAAATTGATTCGCGTGCGTGAAAGCTCGCGAGCATCCCGCACGCACTACTCTAAAATATTAGGAAAAAAAACCAAAATGTCATTATTAGAAGCACAGCAACTTACAATGCGGTTCGGCGGTTTGACTGCCGTCAACCAGGTCAGTTTAACTTTGGAAAAAGGCGCGATCGCTAGTTTAATTGGCCCTAACGGTGCCGGGAAAACTACATTTTTTAATATGCTTACGGGCATCTATAAACCGAGTGGGGGGCAGTTGGTACTTGAAAATAAAAATATTACCGGTTTACCGCCCGATCGCCTGACAACTTTCGGCATTGCTAGAACTTTTCAAAATATCCGCTTGTTTAACAACATGACTGTGCTGGATAATGTTTTAGTAGGTAGACACTGCCGATTAAAAACAGGTTTGTTGGGCGCAATCCTCCGCACTCCGGCTGTGATTTTGGAGGAAAGGGAAGCTAAGAAAAAAGCCTTGAGTATGCTGGATTTTGTCGGTTTAGGTGCTTCTAAAGCGCCGGAGTTGGCAAAAAATCTTTCCTACGGCGACCAGCGGAGATTGGAAATTGCGCGGGCTTTGGCTTCCGATCCGAAAGTGTTGCTTTTGGACGAACCGACGGCAGGGATGAACCCGAACGAAACGGCTGATTTAACTCGCTTTATTTACCGGATTCGCGATGAGTTGGATTTGAGTATTTTGCTGATTGAACATGATATGAAGGTGGTTATGGGAATTAGCGATCGCGTCAGTGTTATGGAGTACGGTACTAAAATTGCTGAGGGAACTCCTGCCGAAGTTCGCGCCGATCCTCGTGTGATTGAGGCCTATTTGGGAAAAGAAGAAGATGGACATGGATAATCGGTATTGTATGCCGACAGATAAGTGAGGTGCGCAGTGCGAAATACGAAAAAATGATATAATGTCCGGCAAATTAACCGCAATAAAATTAGGGGCGGGTTTGCCAAAAAATCTGTCATTCCTATCGATAATATTTATCAACCCGCCCCGGACGACAGCATTTTATAACGAGCGATTCAACGGAAAAGATATGAGGTGCGCATTGCGCACCCTACGAATTGATTTTCGGGGATGTTCCTAAACTTTTGATTTGAATTGAGACAATTTATTATTGAGTTTTCGCCCCCTGACAAACAATCCTAAAAATATTGCAGTACCTAATACTGCGCTCGGTTCGGGAACTGCTTCTGCTTCTGCCTCTGCGATATTATTCTTAATTTCTACTAACCTTAAGCTAGTGGCGCTGCCGAATGTCCGCGAATACACCCCAGAAGTATAGAGGAGGCTTGTTGCTGCACTTCCTTCAGCCATTAAATTAAAATTAATGGCTGTGGGGTTAAAGCTGTTGCTAGCAAACCCATTCAAATAAAAGCCACTAGAAGAGTCTAAACCGCTGGCAAGTTGAAAAGAGTCTAACAGAATGTTAGTAACAGTGTTAATCAACCAGAAAGATATACTGCCATTCGCGCTGGCGCGTTCGGATTGGCGGTTGTCAACTGATGTTAAAAGATATAAAAATGTCTGGAAATTGAAGGAAAAAGTTTCTTCGGCATCAATGTCGAAGTCGCCGAGCACTGCTGCTTGACTTTGGGCTAAACCGGAATAGTTATTGCCGTCACCTTGCACTTTATTTTGCGAGAGATTTGCAGCCAGCAATTCGTGACAGTTAGATAGAAAAACTGCATCAGCAGTCGCCTCGCTAATAACTGAACCCCTCTTAGCTATTGTCTGAGTGTAAGTGTTAGTAGATGTACCTCTATCAGTCGGTCTGTGACTGAAGTTGTCAATGGTTACTGCTGCTGCAGAACCTGCGATTATTGCAGCACTGCTAGGGCTAATGCCTACAGTCAAGCCGGTTACTAAAGGAGTTGCTAATAAAAATGCGATCGCTCCGGTACTGTGATTTAATTTCATGGTAAATGTCCTGAAATTTGAAAATTTTTAAATGCTGTTATTGGTAAATTGTAGCGGTTGGTTGCGCTTACGTATTAATACTACCTATTTACTTAGAGATTTTTGTAAAGCTACTGTCAAGAAATCTTGTGTTTGATTAAAGGTTCTGTAAAGTTGGTCGCCACAACTACTAAAAATACATGGTATGGGAGCTACGGCTGAGTGTCGGTCTAAGTAAAATTACTATTTACTCTAAAAATGGTTAACTTTAAATAAATGCAATAAATATTTATAATTAGCCGGGATAATATAATAAAGCACAAAGCAGAAAGAGTAATTATGTTGGAAATTAAAGACATTCACACCTACTACGGAAATATCCACGCTCTCAAAGGAGTATCGCTAACAGTCTCGCAGGGAGAAGTTGTGACATTAATCGGCAGCAACGGGGCAGGGAAAACAACCACTCTCCGCACGATTCAAGGACTGCTGCGCCCGCGCCAAGGCACTGTATTATTTGAGGGAAAGCCTTTAGAAGCACTATCTACAGAGGCGATCGTCCGTTTGGGGATTTCTCAAAGTCCGGAAGGGAGGCTAATTTTTCCGCGAATGACGGTGCAAGAAAACCTAGAGATGGGTGCTTATCTCCGCAACGATACTCTCGGTATCAAGTCCGATATGGAAAAAGCATTAAATTTATTTCCTCGTTTGCGAGAAAGAATTAGTCAAAAAGGGGGAACTCTCAGCGGCGGCGAACAGCAAATGTTGGCGATCGCCCGGGCTTTGATGTCGCGCCCCCGCTTGTTATTATTGGACGAGCCGAGTATGGGATTGGCACCGATGTTAGTCAGTCAAATTTTTGCGATCGTCCGCGATATTAATGCTGAAGGAACAACTATTTTACTGGTGGAGCAAAACGCCCGCATGGCTTTAAGTGTAGCCCACCGCGGCTATGTCATCCAAACAGGTCAGGTTGTAGTCGCCGGTACTGCTAGCGATTTGCAGTCAAATGAAACTGTTCGCAAAGCGTATTTAGGCGAAAGTTAAATATGGGCATGGGGCATGGGGCATGGGGCATGGGGCATTGGTTATTGAAACTGACAAATAACCAATAACAACCAACAAATAACAAATAACAAATAACAAATTACCCCATTTGCGATCGCAACTTCCCCGTTTCCAATTCCGTCTCAAAAGCCGCCCGCACCTTTTCCCACTCCACTTGGGCTTCCAACAGGCGATCGCGCGCCGTACTCACATCAAAAACCTGTTCCCCTCCCGACTCAACCGCCAAGCGACCCATATACTCCAACTCCTTGCAAACTGCAGAAAAAGACACGGCTCCTAAATTGGCGCTGCTCGACTTCAGCGTGTGAGAAGCGATTTTCAAACTATCAGCATCGCCGAGAAAAATAGCCTCCTTAATTGTTTCTAAATGCTGCGGTGCGTCTAACAAATATATCTTAATCAGCTCCCCCAAAAAATCCGGGTCTTCCTCATCGTCTAGCTCGCGGAGATTGTGCAAAACATGAAAATCAATCGGCGAATCTGCTCCCGGTTTGACGCTCGAATATCCAGCAGCATCACTGTCAAGTCCATCGGAAATATCTTCATTTTTCGGCTCAGTAACGGCATCCAATTCATTCCGATCCAGAGGTGAGCACTTGCTCAAGGCGATCGCCAACTCTTCCCGGCGCACTGGCTTAGTAATATAATCGTCCATACCTGCTTCCAGACACTTTTCGCGATCGCCCTGCATCGCATTAGCAGTCATCGCAATAATTCTCGGCTTCTTGTTAGCAGGCCATTCCTGACAAATGCGGCGCGTCGCTTCCAACCCGTCCATGTTCGGCATCTGCACATCCATCAGCACAACATCGTAAGATTGCCGCTTCAGGGCCTCCAAAACCTCCAACCCATTAGCAGCAATATCAGCCCGATATCCTATCCTGTCTAGCAAATGCGTAGCGACTTTTTGATTCACCACATTGTCCTCGGCCAGCAAAATCCGAATCTGACTAGAATTAGCTGCATCCTGTCCCGCTGAATTGGTAGCAACCTGCCTCAAAACAGCCGGCGTCCGCTGCACGCGGTGCTGTTCTTGAGATTTTTCAAAATACTTCAATCCCGAAGTCAAAGTCACCACATTTGAAACTTCTCCCCTGCTGCTTTTTCCGGTAACATATCCAAAAACTTGCAGCAACACATTATAAAACTGTGACTGTTTTAGAGGCTTAGTTAAAAAAGCCGAAAAATGTACTTCTGTAGTTTCGAGTTTTTTCCAAACTTCCGCCTTGCTTAAATAAGTAAACAGCACCAAAGGTAGCGCAACTTTGCGAGGGTTTTTAACTTGGATGGCATTCGGATTTAGGTCGTCGCCGCCAGACAAATTGCTCAGCTCAAATTTCCGAATCTGCACAGCCAAAGCCACACCGTCCATATCTGGTAGATTCATCGCCAAAATAGCTAAATCGATCGCCGAGTTTTGTTTGATGATTTCCAAAGCCTCAGCACCGGAAGTTACAGCCACCGGTATCATTCCCCAAGACTCTGCCTGCCGGCTCAAAACTTGCCGATTAATGGCATGATGCTCGACAATTAACAAGTGCTTACCAGCGGCAAATTCCGGCCTTTTTTCCTCAGTCAGGATTTCATTAGCTTCAGCAATAACCGTGAAATAAAAAATCGAACCAGAACCCGATATCGGCGGGGAAGTAAATTCTGCAGGCGACCTGCCAGCGGTACTTTGTCCGATCGCAGAAACTGCCGATTGAGACTTAGAACTTCCCGGACAAACCTGGCTGACAACCCACATTGTACCCCCCATCAGATCGCTCAAACGCTGGCTGATAGCCAGTCCCAAACCCGTCCCGCCGTAATGTCGCGTTGTCGAAGCATCCACTTGCGAAAAAGCTTTAAACAGGCGATCGATCCGGTCTGGCGGAATGCCAATTCCCGTATCTTGGACAGCAAATTGAATCTCGTATTGTCTGCTATCTGCCAACCGTCTCTGGTTAATTACTAACGGTTGCGGCTCTAAAATATTGATTATTTCCGGCGAACTCTTAGCAGCTACCTGCTCAATTTTTCTAGCCGTACAGCAGACGACAATTTCTCCAGATTCTGTAAACTTAACTGCATTTCCTAGTAGATTTACCAATATTTGGCGCAGCCTAGTGACATCTCCTAAAATGTTTTTCGGAACAGAACTGTCAATAAAGTAAGCCAGCTCTAAACCTTTTTCTGATGCTCTCGGAGCCAGCAATTCCAGAGATTCTTCTATACAGTTTTGCAGATCGAAGGGGCTGCGTTCCAAATCCATTTTTCCCGATTCAATCTTAGAAAAGTCTAAGATATCGTTAATAATAGTCAGCAAAGCATCGCCGCTGGTGCGAATTGTCTCTACAAAATCCCGCTGTTCTGGAGTTAGATCCATATCGAGCAACAAACCCGTCATCCCGATTACCGCATTCATCGGAGTGCGGATTTCGTGACTCATAGTCGCTAAAAATTCGCTCTTAGCTCTGTTAGCAACCTCCGCCGCTTGTCGCGCTTGATCCAAAGCTTCATTTTGCTCTGCCAACTGTCGCTGTCGCTGAACTTCCGTTTCTAAAAGTTGTGCTTGAGCTAACGTAATTCCGACTTGAGCGGCAACATCTTCTAACAGTTCAATTTCGTCGGAATTCCACTGGCGAGTGGCATCGCACTGGTGCAAAGTAATAATTCCATTCGGTTCTCCTTGATAGGAAGTGCGAACCGCCAACATAGATTTTAATCCGATGCGACGGCACATCGGCCCCGAAGATTCGAGCAAAGGATCGGCAAACACATCAGGAGATGCCAGGGCTATATCTTCAGCGAGGAGTTTTTCTGTGTAGGGGTTATAAGTAACAGAAAGTTCTAAATCTAAAGCTGATTCGTGACCTGGTTCTAAGTATTCCGCGACGCAAGGAAGGTGCGGATAAGGTTGAGAAAGATAGGTGTGAATTGTACAGCGATTGACGCCAAATACGCGACCGATTTGGGTGGCGGTAGTCTGAAAAATTTCTTGAGTATCTAAAGTCGATCGCACTTTTTGAGTAATTTGTTTGAGTAGTAAAACGCGCTGGTACTGACCTTGCAAAGTTCGCTCTCGCTCTTCGCGGGCAATTTCCGCGCCGATATAATTGCCCATCAACTTTAAAATTTCAAAATTCAGCGGTTTCAAAGGAGATTTAGTGGTGCGGGAAGTAAAGCTCAAAGTGCCAAAAATTCGCCCTTGCACTATTACCCTCGTCCCCACAAAAGCCTCCAACTTGCGCACGCTGTAAGCGGGGTGGTTGCGCCACGGAGTAGTGCCGGCTGATTCGACAGAAATAGGTTCGCTCGATCGCAAAACCTCTCGCTCGAAGGTTCTGCTCAAAGCAAAACCGTCTCCTTTAGCAAATCCAAAGGGAAAATCTTCCGGTACATAAGCCGCGATCACTTCGTAGCGATCGCCCAAAACCCTGCCCAACAGCCCGATATCCATCCCAAACTGACTGCAACCCATTGCCAGCAACCGGATCGTTCGATCGTCAAAAGAGCCTTCCGAACTCACCATTACCTCGTAGAGCGATCGAATTGCCCGCTCGCTTTCCCGCAGATCCTCAACCCCTTCGACGCGGTTGCAGACATCGTGCAAAGTCCCTAAAATTCCCGCTATTTCGCCTTGGGAATTCCGCCGGACTTGGGCAAATATTTCTACTGAAATAAAGCCCGAATTACTGTGAATTCCCAAGGAGTTTTTCCCCGACTCCAACTTGCACTTAAATCGCAGTTCTCGTCGTTCAAATTCCGACTTGCCCGACAGCAAAGACTCCAATAAATTTGCACATTGCGCGCGCTCATCTGGATGCACCCAATCTAAAAAATTAGTTTGCAAACTTTCGGAAACCGAAAAACTCGTAATTTCCGTCCAAGCGCGGTTGAGAAATGTCCAAAGCCCTGCCGCATCTATCTGGAAAATTACTGTTGCTTTCAAAGAGTCAAATAGTTGGAATTGCTCCTGATTATGAGCGCGGTTTGTGAGTTCTAACTGCTTGTTTGCAGTAATATCTGTATGAGTTCCTACTACCCGCAGCGGTTTGCCCGTAGCGCCGCGCAAAACTTGACCCCGGTTCAGCACCCAGAGAGTGCTGCCGTCTTTACAGTACATCCGATATTCTGCTGCAAAATCCGGTGTCTTTTGGGCGAAGTGCTCTTCTAAAGCTGCCTTGACGGAGTCAATATCATCTCGGTGGATGCGACTCCACCATTCAGATCGGCGATTCGAGATTTCCCCTTCTTGGTAGCCCAGCATTTCTTGCCACCGCGCCGAATAAAAAAACTCATCTGTTTCGAGATTCCAGTCCCAGATCCCCTGATTGTTGACTGCAGGGGGGAGATTTGGCTGCTCTACGAAACTGTTGTGAGAAATTTCAGCCGCGACGTGGCTATTTGCTGCCCTTCCCTGTATTTCTGCTGAGAGTCTTTTGTATTGAGCGTTGCTAGATTCTAGCTGGCGCTGCAAAGCGATTAAGCCAGAATGAAGAGATTTTGAATCCAGCGCTTGTAAAAGGATAGTTTTAGGATTGACAATCCCGATCGGGTGATTGCTTTCGTTGAGGACTAATAAAGGCAACTGGCAGTAGTTTTTTTGCAGCAGGGCGACTGCTGCTTCGAGGGTAGAGTGCGATCGCACCAGCGGTGGCGAACTGCTGCAAATCGCTCCCGCTTTAATTTTGTTGGAGTCTCTTCCCAGGGCCTGCAATTGCACGATGTCCCGCGAACTTACCACGCCAACCAGTTTGTGAATGTTGGGATTTGTAAATTTGGAATTTTGAGCAGCACCAGTCGAGTGTTGTTCGGGGGTTTCAGTGATTAATACATAGCTAACATTGTGTCTGAACATCAGTTGCGCCAAATAGCGAACCGAAGAAGTAGCAGGAGCGTGAATAATTCGCGACGCTGCGATTTGAGGGATTTGATAAAGTTTAATTAAACTCGCGGGCAGCTCTAATTTCGGATGCTGAATTGGCAGCGGCGGAGGGAACGCGAAAGCCGCAGGTGGCGAAGCGCTGCTAATTGCTTTTTGTGTCGATTCCCCAATTCCCTGCAACATTTGCACCAAGCTTTGAGAGCTAATTATACCGACAAGTTCTTCAGTGTCGCTGACGATGGGCAAATGGCCGATATGATTTTTCTCCAGCAGATTTGCTAAGGCAAAAAAGTCGGGAATTTCCGATTCTCGGGCTACAGTTACGGTTCTGATCATGATTTGCTCGATCGCAAATCCCCTCAAAGCAGCGCCGATCGAATTTAGCTGTACGACATCTCGCGTTGTAAAAATCCCTAGCACTGTCTGGCCGCCCGCATAGGGAGCTTTTGAGCCGTTGAGACCCAGCCCGTTGCCTCCTGCCTGTACCGCACGCGGTACGCCGCTGTAGAAACCCAACTGTTCCCGCGATTGTGGGGAAGTCCCGTTCGTGGGATTTCCGAATTGAGAATTCCCGCGCGGTTCTACCACGAGGACGTAACTGGCTCCTGTGCTGCTCATCAGCTCGATCGCCTTTTCTACGGGCGTCTCAGGGGTGACAGTGAGGGGATTGCGGTTGATGACCTGACTGAGGGAGGGAATAAACATCAGGGGGCATAAAAGTGATATTTGTTGGAAACAGCCGATCGCGAGCAGCAGGTTGATTGAGAGGCTTTGCCCGCGAGATTTCCCAGCGCGCTCAAAGTTTCTGTACGATTAGACTCACTCCTACTTCCAGCATCTTGGCATTGAAAATTAATTCCGTGCCAATTCCTGATAATTGGCCGGTTCTGACTTTCAGAACCAATGCTATCTGCCAGAGGGCGGACATGAAGGCTGGCGGGCAATTCATCGCTTAGCGTAACTGCTGCGGGTTTACGAGCAAGAATTTCTGCGATTGTCTAGACTGCACCTTACTTTCTCGCCCTCAACGGAACTCTTGCTCGGATTCTGTTTGAGGCAAGATACCTGCACGCTACCAATTTACCAGCGACAGGAGGGGAATCACAACATGACGATTTAGGTATTGCTACTGTGCAATTAGGGGTTCTAGGGTTTGAGGGTTCGAGGGTTCGAGGGCTAAACAGGCAGAAAATAAATAATTCCGATCATAACTAATTGTATCTTATCCCAATTATGACCCCGAGGATTTGAGCTTCAATTCTGGCGATCGAACTTGATGAGAATAGCGCTGTTCCCCGCCACCCCAAAACTCGCATTGCCACCCTTCAGCGTTAAGCTACCAACAACCTCATCCATTTTTTTAGAACTGAACTCCCGCACCGTGCCCTTACCGGCTTTTATCAGAGCCGAAATATCTGCATTTACTGTGTAAGATTTGGCTCGATCGTTGACAACAAGCAAGTAAACATTCTTGCTAGCATCGAGAGTTGCAACTGCCATTATATCCGAACTGTTAGGGATAGGAAAAAAGGTAGCTTTCCCGCCCTGCAAACCCCTAATTCCCATCCGCAAAGCATAGTAGCCTGCGCGCCGTTTTCCCCCGTCCCCTAGCAAACCTTCCACCACTGCGGGCTTGCCCCAGTCGTACAAACAGAATATGTGACTGCCGTAAATATAATTATCCCCCGGTTGGGAACCTCGAATCAAATTCTTAATCAAATTTAAAGCTAAAGATAAATTGCCGTAGCTAATGTTGTAAGTTCCCCATTCTCCGACCCAAAGCTGCGAGTTAGCGCGGACAGTACCGTTCATCCAGCCGCGCACTTTGCGGGTGTAGTTAGAAATATCTGCATCGTAGTTGTGGACATTGACTGTATTGAAATAATTCGGTATTTCCTGCAAAGCACTAGCCGGCCAATTGCTGCCACCTACGGTTTTCGGGCCGTGGATGCGGTAAGTGCGATCGGGCAAATAAGTTTTGTAAACAAAGTCGATCGCATCTTTTGCCACTTTAACCAACTCAAAATAGTCAGCCATAGTCCCGCCCCAACCCTGAGCGCGATTGTCCGGTTCGTTGTGAATTTCCCAATCATCAACGCCGTAATCATTGCGAACATTCAGCCAATAAACCGTAGCAAAAACGTGTTCCCACCACTCGTTCCAATCTTCTTTTGGGCGCGGCGGATTCAGTTGCAGCGCCCAACTCGGCTTCCAGTTATTATCAACATTCCGAATACTCACAACCGGGCGAATATTTGCTTGTTTGAGACTATTAAAAATAGTCCGGGCATTGCCTTGCCAAACTATACCAGGTTTTCCCGACCACCAATAATCGCTACCCTGAGGCGGATCGGTCATAATCTTATCCCAATGCGCCCAATTAATTATATTGGGATTTGCCTTAATTTGGGATATTTCCGGCCACCCGTATTTACCATCATCGTCTTCGGGTTCCCATCGGGACATCCCGCCGTAAATGCGGTAGGTATTAATTCCCAAATCTTGCAAATCTTTGATGTCGAAATTGATATTGCCCTCGACTGCACCGATGTAGCGAGTGCTAACACCCGCAGCATTGGCGGAAATTTTAATTGTTTCGATGTTTTGAGAAAAAATTGTCGTTCCGCTGAACAACGCTAGGCTGAGGGCCATTAAAATGGCGAGCGTAAAATTCCGAACAGTTATTTTCAAGAACACGGGAGTAATGACTAATGATTACATCACGCCTATAAATATAGCAGGTAGTCATACGATTTTAGATTTTAGATTTTAGATTTTGGATTTTAATTTTTAGATTGGTAATGACTAATGACTAAAGTTATTAGTTATTATACCAATTCACTATGAAGGTACACTAAAATATAGGGTAAAAGTAGAGGAAATCGAATATGGCGAACAAACTTCAGGTACAAATCCAGGAAACGATTGAGGAACTAGAGCATCGACTCGAACGGAGTGCGACCGCCGTAAATAAAGAAAAATTACTGGTATTATACTGGCTGGTCACAAAAAAAATCCAAAAAAGAGCAGAATTAGCCACGATGTTAAAACGAGACTCTTCAACAATATATCGTTGGTTAAGAGCTTACAAACAAGGTGGAATTAATGAATTACTTAGCATAAAAAAAGCTCCCGGAAAGACTCCACATATTCCACCATCCGTGAGAGAAAAATTAATCAAAAAACTGCAATAACCCCAGGGAGAAACAAGTTATGGCAAATTACAGCTCTGGCTCGAAAAAGAATGCGGAATTAAAGTGAGCTATAAAGTGGTACATGACCTAGTACATTATAAATTGAAAGCTGACCTGAAAGTCCCAAGACCCCAAAGTAACAAAGCGAACGAAGAGGTGCAGGCAAGCTTCAAAAAAAAACTATATGAGCTGATAAAAGTAATGATTAAATATTTCGGAAACTCGAAGCCTGTAAGGATATGGTGTCAGGATGAGAGTAGATTTGGATTGATTACTATGCCGGGCAGAATGATTACATTAAGGGGGGTAAAACCCATTGGCAAAAAGCAATGGAAACGAGGAAACTTTTATATTTATGGAGTCGTAGAGCCAGCAACAGGTGAACAATATTATCAAGAATTTTCTCAGCTCAATTACAACTGTTTTCAAGAATTTTTAAAGGGATTTGGTCAAAAATACTCAGAGAGCTTCAATCTAATTATCATGGATAATGGTAGCTTCCATAAAGCTCTATTATTAGACTGGGCTGACCATGTAATGCCAATATATTTACCTGCCTATAGTCCTGAATTAAATCCGATTGAAAGATTGTGGGAGCATACAAAAAAAGACCTCAAGTGGGAAAATTATTCGAGTTTAGATAAACTCAAAGAACACGTAAATACAATTATCAAATCTCTCACGAATGAAGAAGTTTTATCTCTCTGTGGTTGGGACTATATCCTTGAAGCTATATTAAGTGCAACTTCAGAGTAAATTGGTATTAGTCAAAAGTCAATTCCCTTAAGAAACTTTTCGTAATTACTGTTACTAAAACTTTTCACAACGTACTTGCCCAAATTCCTGCCCGCTGTTAACCCATCTCGATTGTCCGACAACCAGTGAGAACCACCGTAAATGCGACTCATCCCGGCTTCCTCCGCAGCCTCAGTAATACTTTTAAAAGCCCGAGGCTGCAAATTTACCGAAGCATCGGCGACGGTGGTAAAACTAACATTATCGCCGAAGAAAGCTGTCAAAACTACATCTGCTGCACCGCCAAAGGTACTATGTCCCGAAACATAAGCTGGGGAAGATGGAGTATTGAGTAACGGCCTCCAATTTGCATCGGCTGCTTTCTGAAAATTGCCGTCTTTATCTGCTTGCTGGATTCCTGTAATTAGTCGCCACCGATTGAACGTTTATTTTTGGTCGCCGTCGATGATGCTGGCATCGGCGAGAGCAATATTCAACACTGCAAATAAACCCACGTTTTGCTCGAAGTATTGCCGCGGCTAACAGCAATATCAGCAGCAATTTTATTCCAATTTCCGGGAGGAGTGACAGTACCTGCACTGTCCAGCCAAAATTTGGATATCGCACTTTGATCGGGTGTGCGAATTTTACTATTTTTTGCTCCTAATTCTTTTAGTTTTTTGAGATTTGCTGCATATTCTTCGCTCGTCAAACTTGGCATATTCGCTATTTGAAACTGCGAATATTTAGTCATTGTAAAAGGTTTGACATTTTTCCAGTGTGGCATAGAATCTGGTTTCAAATCCGGCGGTATGGGCTGCCAATAACCAGTTTGATTAACGGGAGTATATTTCACCTGGACAGTCGCACCATCATCTTTTCGCCATTCTCAGATATTGTTCGCTACAAACTCTCCCTATTGTACGCCATCTGTTTTTGATTTCCCTTCAACGATTGTCGCCAAAGAAGCTGTTTTTGCTGCTTCTAAAGTTGCTGTTTGTTTTGGGTACAATTTTACTAGCACGCGATGTGCTGCTGCTGCTTCTGAAGGTGTACCGGCGGGTGCTGGTGCTGGAACTTTGTATACTTTCTGATTGCACAATTTATGAAGGCCCTTTGAGAACGAATATGAGTTTTTCGTCCTCACAAATGTACTTTGAGTTCATCAATCGTATTCTCGACTTCCCAACGTTGATGATATTCACAGGCAAGTAACTGGGCAGTAAATTTTTCAGATTCCAACAAGCTGGTAATTAAACGATATCTAATTTGTGCTTCTGGGCGATCGTAATTATCAATTGTGTATTCAATTACTCTTACCTTTATGGGCTTAAATCCTTTTTTCCTTAGTTTGCTATCAGGGGTAAATGCAACTCACACACGAACCATCATCTAATTGTATTTCGTTTAAGAATTTAACGTTGCATGAAATTCGCCCCAAATACTCACAACCGTTACTGACTGTAGCTTCTACCATCGCATAAGAATGTAAGCTTCTATCCCAGATCAATAGCATTCCCGGCGTTACTGAGATCCATAACTTTAACGATCTTACTCTTTCTCCCATTTTATATGGAGACATTAAAGCATCAAAGATTAAATATGTTCCTGCCTCTACTAAAATGACGAATCTAGATGCAAAAAAACGCTGCTTTTGTACCGTGGCGACTTCCTTTCCCGACCAAAAACTCTGGCATTTTCATCACGATCGGGGAGATCTAAGCAGGTTCCGTCTATCACTACGACTCTGAGTTCGTTGATAAAAGCTCCTACTGTTTCAACTGTCGCCATTGGTCGCACTTGCAGAATGAAACAACTGTCTCATCACGCCTGATCCTAATCTTTGTCTGGCTTGAGTAATTGCCGAAATACACATGGAAATCGCCAATATTTACCAATTTTTATCCACCCTTCATTAAGACCATCAATCAAATTTTTTAGTACATCCCGTATTGAATCTTTCGACCACAGACTCATGGCGATTACCAGACACACTACCAGTTGTACTGGTAAGGCACGATGACGTTTCTCTTCAACCTTCGTTTTAGTAATCGCCTGGAAAGATTGCAGTAGCCCGACTCCCCATTTCTATTGCTTTGAATATCTCCGTACTTGGGATTTTGGGAGATACGAAAGAGAATTCTTTGAGATGCACGCTAACTTGCTCTCTCTTTGTGGAGACAATACATAGTTTACAACGGTTTGAGCGTTAACTGAACCGTATTGAAATAAGCCTCAATTTCGCCATGAACTAAAACTCTGTAGGCAAGAGTTGAGGCTAACTGCCGAGCGGAATATGAACCTATAGGGTTAATTTTAGGAATAAATTGTTTTTTTAACCTAATGCTTATGACCAACGTAATGTCATTGCTGACAATGCGTAACGCCTAAATCTGACACTTGAGTTTAACCAAAGCGTCCACTGATGTACTCTTCGGCTTCTTTGGTTTGGGGAGAACGGAAAATTTGTTCAGTGGGACCAAACTCCACCAATTTGCCGCGTCGTTTGCCTTGATCGTCCGTTTCTGTATTGAAAAATGCCGTCCAATCCGCGATTCTTGACGCTTGTTGCATATTGTGAGTCACCGTAATAATTGTGTATCGTTCCTTAAGTTCTAAGCACAGTTCTTCAACCTGTCGGGTAGAAATGGGGTCGAGAGCAGAGCAAGGTTCATCCATTAACAAGACATCGGGCTTCATAGCGATCGCGCGGGCAATACAAAGCCTCTGTTGTTGTCCCCCGGATAACGCCGTTCCTTTATCTTGCAGTTTATCCTTGACCTCATTCCAGATAGCGGCTTGTTTGAGGGAAGATTCCACTAATTCATCCAGATTTCCTTGATAACCGTTGGTTCTGGGGGCATAGGCAATATTTTCATAAATGCTCTTGGGAAACGGATTCGGTCTTTGAAACACCATTCCCACCTGTCGCCGCAATTTGACGGAATTCACTTGCGGATCGTAAATATTACGGTTGCGGTAAATGAGTTTCCCTTCCACCTTTGCCCCAGGGATTAGATCGTTCATGCGATTGAAGCAACGCAATAAGGTACTTTTGCCACAGCCTGAAGGGCCGATAAAAGCCACAATTTTTTGACGGGGAATTTTGATATGGACATCGACAAGGGCTAAAAAGCCATTGTAATAAACCTTTACGCCTTCTGCCTCAAACACGCTATTGTCCGCGTCGAGCTTACCTGTATTACTGTCAGTCATCTGAAATGGTCTCCTTAATCTTGACAACTCAAGTTAATTAATGGCTGGAATAGCGTTGGCGCAGATAGATAGCGACGGCATTAAGCGCCAAAATCAAGATAATCAGCACAATAATCGTCGCTGCGGCTGCACTGGCAAACCCCGGTTCAGGACGAGTGATATAGCTGAAAATTTGAATGGGTAACGCCATAAATCGTTGGAATAAACCCGGATTAAACGTAAGGAAACTGACAGCACCCACGACCACCAAAGAAGCAGCATCCCCCATGGCGCGGGAGACAGAAATAATCACCCCCGTAAGAATTCCCGGAATGGCATAGGGTAAGACATGGTGTTGAATGGTTTGCCATTTGGTAGTTCCCAATCCATAGGAAGCATTTCTCAGGGAATCGGGAACGGCGCGGATGGCCTCCCTCGCCGTGACGATAATGACGGGTAAAGACAATAGGGCAAGGGTTAATGCCCCCGAAATCAAGGTAGGCCCAAACCCTAGTAAATAGTTAAAGACCCCTAAACCCAGTAAGCCATAGACAATAGAAGGAATCCCCGCTAAATTCCCGATATTAATCTCAATCAGGGCAGTCCACCACTTTTTAGGGGCGTATTCCTCTAGATACAAAGCAGCCCCTACCCCAATGGGGACCGCAACCAGAAGGACGATCAGTCCCAGAAAGAAACTCCCAATAATGGCTGGACGGATACCTCCGCGTTCGGCAAAACGGGAAGGCGTTTCCGTGAGAAACCCCGGTGTTAGCAATCTGCCAAGTCCATCATGGAGGATATTAAGAACCAGTAAGGCGAGGACAAATAAACCGATGAGTAACCCAATTAAGAATAGATACTCAAAGACTTTACCGATCGCTTCTCGGCGTTCTATGTTGTCGGTAAATTCGGCAGTGTTAACGGAATTGTTTGTTGGAGTTGATTTAACCATAGCAATCAGTCGTATTTTTCCTTAAAGCGACTAGAAATCCAGAAGCTGGCCATATTGAGAGACAATGTAATCACGAACAGAACTGCTCCCACCGCATACAAAGTCTTAAAACTGAGGCTACCCCTGGGACTATCTCCCCCCGAAATCTCCGCCATAAAAGCGGTCAAGGTGGCCACGGATTCCATGAAATTGACGGTGAGGCGAGGCTGCGATCCAGCCGCAATCAGAACGGTCATGGTTTCTCCCACTGCGCGGGAAACGCCTAAAATAATCGAAGCCATAATCCCAGACAAGGCCGCCGGAAGAACCACTTTAAAAATGGTTTCTAGTTTGGTAATGCCCAAGGCATAGGAACCTTCCCGCAGAGAACGGGGAACCGATTGAATGGCATCTAAGCTGATGGAACCGACGGTGGGGGTGATCATAATGCCCATCATTAACCCAGCGCTGAGGGCATTAAAAATCTCTAAGGGGAAAAGATACCGCAGAACCGGAGTGACAAAGAGCAAAGCAAAGTAACCATAAACTACTGTGGGAATTCCCCCCAATAACTCCACAGCAGGGCGTAACACGGCTGCCACATTCGGTTTGGCATATTCACTCAGGTAAATGGCTGAAGACAACCCCAAAGGAACCGCCACAGCCATAGCGATCGCAGATGTTAAAAACGTTCCGTTCAGCAGCGGCCAGATGCCAAAATGGGCCTCGGCAAACAGGGGAGTCCATCGGGTATCAAGAAAGAACTGGGCTAAGGACACTTCTTGGAAAAAACCCAAAGTCTCTTGGAAAATGATCCAGACAATACCAAAGGTGGTGGCAACGGACACGAAGGCACAGGCAAATAAAACTGCACCAATAATCTTTTCTGGGACATCTTCAGAAGCCTTCTTAAGCAAGAAGTCATCCGCAGCGAAAAGGGAGTCATCAAAGGAACTAGGAGTTAGGGTCATTGGCTTGAGATTTCCTTCTTAAATAAAGTTAGTAATGGGTTCGCCGGGTTTGGCTTTTTTGAACTTCGTTCCGGTTTCACGCCGCTCAAATTTTTGCTTAGTTTTCACATAAGCTTCATCGGGTAACGCTACATAGCCCACACCATCCACCCATTTCCAAGAATTTTCTAAATAGAATTTCACGAATCTTTCCAGGGAAGGATTGGTTGTCAGGGAGTTTTTATTGACGTAGATAAAGAGGGGGCGAGAAAGGGGGCTATAGATATTTCTCAGAACGTTATCAAGGGGAACTGGTTTAACACATTCTCCATTCGCATTTTCAATCGCCACCCCGTTCAATTTGTCTTGGTTTTGGAGCAAGAAGGCAATTCCCAGATAGGCAAGTCCCGATTTATTGCCAATCACCCCTTGAACGAGGGTATTTTGGTTGCGACTGGGGGTAAAGTCGGTACGACTATTTTTCCTTTTACTCGTTACGGCTTGGGTGAAATAATCAAAGGTTCCCGTATCGGAAGGAGGGGCAAACAGCAACAGTTTTTCGTCTGGAAAGTCGGGATTGATTTGCTTCCAACTGGTAATTTTGCCTTCGGATTTGGCATTCCACATTGTGTCTAATTCTTTAATCGTTAGACATTTGGCAAAGTTATTTTCCTTATTAACCACTACCGCAAGACCATCAAGAGCCATCGGCAGTTCAATAAATTCGATTCCTTTTTCCTCACATTTTTTGATTTCTTCGTCTCTGATGGTGCGAGAAGCCCCCGCAATCTCAAGGTTTCCAGCACAAAACTTGCTAAACCCTCCCCCTGTGCCACTGGCAGCCACGCTGACTTGGGCATTGGGATAAAGTTTTTGGTATTCTTCGGCGACGGCGAGGGAAACGCTAAAGCCCACAGCACCACCATCAATACTGATTTGCTGTTCCTTATCTTCTGAATTGCCACAACTCGTCATCAGGTTGCCCGTGACGATGAGAGGGATTAGGTAAAACCAACGAGAAAATTTCATAAGATTTGAGCGTAAATTTGGAAAAATGAAAGTGAATTAGGCGTTGAAGTTCAGGACTTGCCCTTAATTTGGTCAAAGATGCCATCCTTTGCAAAAAACTTCTCTTTGATCGAAGGCCACCCTCCTAAATCTTGAGCATTAAACAAGGTTTTAATTGGGGGAAATTGCACCTCTGTGCCTTGAGCGATAAAGGGATTGACCGAACGGTAGCCTAATTTGGCGAATTCTTGCTGAGCTTCGTCTGAATAGAGAAAATCGACAAAGGCTGCTGCCACTTCTCTCGTTCCATGCTTATCCACGTTTTTATCAACTATCGCCACGGGATTATCGATAGAGATATTGAGGGAAGGAACAAAATAACTGGTTTTGGGTCGGTTCGTTCCAGCTAAAATCACTTCATTTTCATAGGTTACTAAGGCATCTCCCTGCCCTTGTTGGAAGAATAAGTCGCTGGCTTCCCGCGCATCTTTCGTTAGGATGGGAATTTTTTTATAGATTTTTCCCACAAAATCAAGGGCTTGTTCAGGATCTCCTCCTTCTTGGGTGACTGACCCCCACAGACCTAAAAATTGCCAAACACCAATACCAGAGGTTTGAGGATTCGCTGTAATGACATTTACATCTTCTTTGGCTAAATCTGCCCAAGTTTGAATATCTTTGGGGTTGCCTTCTCGGGTGACAATTGCGGCCACCGATTGACTAACTACTCCCCTTCTAGGAACTCTGTCTTGCCAGCCAGAGTTAATCAAACCAGCTTCTTCGATGCGAACGACATCCAATGGGAGGGCAAGATGCACTACATCGGCTTCTTGTTTGCCGGCAACGATCTCGTCGGTTTGCGCTAAAGACCCGCCATAACTGCGTTCAAAAATGACGTTTTGGTTGTGTTCTTTCTGCCACTTTTCTACAAATTTAGGGACGATTTGGTCGTGGGCCGCTTTCGTCACTGAGAAGGAAACTAGGTTGAGCTTGATATCGCCTTGATTAGCCCTACTCGTTCCAGAGCAAGCAGCAATTGATATACTTAGAATTACACTTAGTAAAAACAAGACACTGTACGCTTTTTCTGAGCGTCCTAGATGCTGAGCTCTTTTAAGAAATTGCCCTGAAAATCGCAGCAATTGGGAACTGGCTGCGATCGCAAATTTTAGAGACTGAACAATGGAAGTCACTGAATTTTGCCAAACTTGTTGTTGATTCACCGATACTTTTTCTTTAACTACGGTAATTTTATCGATATATCGTAGTTACTTTGAGGAGTATAGAGTCATCAAATTAGAGTTTTCAGTTTTCTTAATATTTTTTTAATAATTGCTCTTAACCTACCGCTACCATGACAAAGAGTCCAAACTCACACCCGCCCGCCGCGGCCGCTAAACAGTTAGAACTGACTAACTTAAGTGACTCCCGCATTGGCGATGCCTAGAAAACAGTGATTATTGCCTCTGGAAGTGGGTGCGGTAAAAGTACGCTGTTGCGGATTATTGCTGGCTTGGAATATCCGACGGTGGGGGAAGTGTTTATTGACCCGAATGTCCCATCGCCGTAGAAGTGTTTGAAGGCAATATCAATGATGCTTCAACCTTAAGTCCACTGCTGGAAAAAGTTCGCCAAAAGAGTTAGATAAAATTGTCACGCTTGACAAGCGCTCGAATCGTCCACTTCGAGGAGCCGAAAAAATTGGGGTGAAAGTGGGAAAGGTCATCAATCGCTATCAGGTAGCAAAGCATTTTCATCTCAAGATTACCGACAACAGCTTCTGCTACGAACGAAACAGCGAGAAGATTGAGATGGAAGCGCATTTAGATGAAATTTATGTGCATTCGTACCTCGGTCTGTGCTTCTAGGGTTAGATGAGAGAGAAACAGTGAAGGCGTATCAGAGTATATTCGATCGGACGCACCTTGCACCATCTTCGGTAGGGTGCGTCGGAAACAAAAACTTTCGAGTTGATGCAAAAACTTCGACTGACGCACCTTACACTATTTGTATCAATTCAAACAGCTTTTCTTGCCAAAAAATCTCTCATATACCGATTCACTAACTGCGGCTGTTCCTGCTGCACCCAGTGGCTGCAATTGGGAATATACTCAATCTGAAAATCTCGCACGTAATCTGCTGTCCCATAGGTTAACTCTTTACCGAGGGCGGTATCATTTTCTCCCCAAATCATCAGCGTCGGAACTTCCAGCACGCTCCAATTCGGGCGATCGAGAAATCCGCTAGCCATATTGCGGTAATAATTGATAGTAGCAGTCAGAGCGCCCCGTTTGGCAGCCGCATCTTTGTAAGCTTCGATATCTGAGGGGGTAAAAGTGTTTTTGTCAACTGCCATACCTTCCAAAGCAGCAGAAATTGCCTGATAGTCGCCCAACTGAATTAACAACTCCGGCAAAACTGGGAACTGAAATAAAAAGATGTACCAACTTTTCAGTAATTGTTGGGGAGTGCGTAACCCTTCAGCAAACTTTGCCGGATGCGGTAGATTCATCACAATTAATTTATCCAGCATTTGGGGGTAAGCATAAGCAAAATTCCAGGCGATCGCGCCTCCCCAGTCGTGACCAACTAAGACGCAACTTTCGTATCCCAAACCCTGAATAATTCCCTTGACATCTTGCACAAACTCTGCCATCACGTAAGCAGATTTATCCTGAGGTTTGTCGCTGTCGTTGTAACCCCTGAGATCCACAGCGACAACTTTATAATCTGATGCAAATTCCGGGATTTGATGCCGCCAAGAATACCAGAATTCAGGAAATCCGTGCAGCATCAGCATCAGAGGCCCAGAACCTTGAGTGACATAGTGCAGTTTGATGCCGTTCGTAGCGATAAATTCGTGTTTCCAAGCAGCTTCCAGCACAGACATATTTGATGCTTCCTCTAGCTTTCGAGATATCCTAGCAGTTACTCTTTTTGATAGAAACCAACTTTAGGCATATCTAGCAATTCACCCAGCACTTGTATACTGTTCCTCTTCTCTTACTTTGTGGAACAGGCTTCCCGCCTGTGGTTCTTCGCGCAAAAAAAGCCGTAGCTTGGGGGGCGGGACGCCATCGCCTGTTTCTCAAAAAGATTGCTATCTCTGTCAAAATAATAGTATAATGTTGCTGGCATCCAGACAACTGTTAAGCCAAAAATTACTCATTTTCGAGCGCGCGAAAATCCCGAAGCGCAACAATTTGAGGTGGTGTGAGGGTGCAATTTAAACAATTCAGAGCTGGCGAGTGTACGAAGAATTAAAGGAGTTAATATCATGTCTGGCGATCGCCTGCAAAACATTCTTAACCGCTTGACAGATCGTCTAAAGCGCGACGTATTAATTGAAAAATCCCTATACGACATTCGAGAAGTTTTGCAGAGCGATCGCGCTGTGCTATATTATTTTTACAGGCAGTGGCAAGGTCAAGTTACCTGCGAGACGTTAAGTGCGATCGAACTCTCAATCTTGGGTTCAACGGGGCCAGATGAGTGTTTTAGCGGCGAATACGCTGCTTTGTACGAAGCCGGCAGAGTTAGAGCAATTACAGATATTGAAGTAGAACCCATTCACGAATGCCACCGAGATTTTCTGCGTAGCCTGAAAGTTCGCGCCAATTTAGCCGTGCCAATTTTAACAAAAAAAGGACTGTGGGGGCTGTTAATTGCTCATCAGTGCAGCGGGCCTCGTACTTGGTCGCGATCGGACATTGAATTCATGCAGCAACAAGCGCAAAATATGGCAATGTCTCCCACAATTCAAGATAGTTAATATAGTTAACAAGAGTTGGCGGCAAGGAGTTTTCGGATGCAGGGGGAGCGAAACCCCAGAATAATGTCTTGAGGAGACACGCCGCGTTGAATCAGTTCTCGATCGATGTAGATTTCGGTACTGTTGTGTTGAATCCAGATGTTATTTTCGATGATATCAAGCTGCATGGCACACCCATAGATGCGCTATTCGTCGCGCCATTCGTTGTGCATAACGAGGTATCGATCGCGGGCAAAATCGAATATTAGCTGAGCATTTGCGTCATTTTTAGCAAAGTCTTCGAGAAACTCGCAAACAATTTTGCGGTATTCGTTTAGTCTATCCATTGGTCGATCGCCTCACGAGTTGGATTGTAAATAATTAGTCGGATTTCATAACGTTCGATGACAGTTTTTGCGGGTTCAAATCTGAGAAACATTTGGTAGGTATCGGTGGGCACTGCCAGATACAGTATACGCTCTGGTTCGCTAGAGACTTCGATCGCAATGCGATAGTTGAGGAAGTGACCGAGGGCGGTGTGGAATTCTGAAATGGTGGAGCCACCTGCGAAACTTAGTTCATGTCTTTTACAAATAACCTTACTGGCTAACGCTAATTGGGCGATCGCTTTGGCATTTACAACTCATCAATCGTCACTAATCCGCCTTCTGTGAACTGAATGACAAGTTCTCGTTCATCTAGCAAAGCAGTTCCAAGTAAGGGTCGCCTTCCTGTCGCAATGAGCAAGACTTCTCGCTCTAAACCATCCCAAAGGACGATCGCTTCATGAAGTGATAGTAAAACTTCGCTGTTATCTGCCAAATTTGCAGGAGTGTCATGTCTGAAGGTCAAACCCATTAACGAAACTGCTTCTGGGGGAAGACACAATTCTCCGGTGAAGCCCGTGTCGATGACAAACTCGATCGGGATGGTTGAACCATTCGGGAGCAAGAATGTTAGTACGACTGTTGCGTGTCCGTTTGTCACAATCCCAGAAATCACTTGCAGACACGCTCCATAACACCACCAAATGAGACAGCAACGTTATACCCAATCCGAATCCCGAAAAGTCTGGCGTTTGGATGCTTCTTACTGAGGTTGCGAGATGCTTGCAACCCAGTTTTATCGACTTCATAATCACCTGTTTCAATGTCGATGATTACCATCTTGCCAATATTTTCCTCAACCTCGATTTTTTGACGGATTCCATTCTCGTACAATTGCTTTGCACGACGCGCAACTTCTTCACGGCTTAATTTGATGCTACCGCAAAAAAGCGCGTAACTTTTCCAGTTCATCACCCTGCAAACACTTGGCAAAACAACGATATCTTCGAGCATTTGGATGAGGGAGAAAAGCAAAAAATCTTTCACGATTCCCTATCTCAATGGAATCAGATATTGAATTCTCCGTCGAGATCTTGAATTGGCTTTGAATCACTTGCCTTGCGCGTGCCCCTAGAACTACGATTACCTTTGCTCTTGCTAGTTCTAAAATTCTCAACAAGTAGGCTTTCACACATTGCTCCTGTGATTGCTCTACGCCGATTTCGGCATGAGACTTACAATGCACTATTTCGGTAAGCGCATAATCAGTGCCTGGACTAACGTTCCGTTGAAGTAGCTCAATAGCACGTTGTCTAACCGATGCCCAGAATTGAGTAGAGCCACTGTATCTTCCGTCTATTAGCAAGGATTTCGTACCATCAATAATCCACTGCTTACGTCCTCCCCCAAAACGATAATTGAAATAATCGTGTACTTCGCTACATGACCAATCCCAAGTTGGGTAGTCTTCATCAGAACCAATTGATGGATTTGAACTTAGGAAAAGAATAGGTGCTTGCTCTATCTGACCACTCCAAGGTTCAGGCACTTGAAACTTTCCTAGTCCAAGTGAACTTTGATAATCAACAATTTTACGACATGGATTTTCAGCAGCAAGATCTTCTCGACACTCTCGTGCGTGAGGGCAATGAACAATTTCACTTAGCAGAGTTCTTTCAGACATTCCCAAACATTCCCAAAATGTATTAACTGATTACGAGGTTATGAAAATCAGCAGTCGAACTTATAATTGTATCGCAGTTGCGGTACAATACCGCATATAATCAAACAATACCGCAACTAGATCGCGCACCTCCTCGATACTCCCTATTCTGATGCTACCAGATTTGATATTACTCGCTGGGGTTGCGCGAAGCATTCGGGTATGAAATTGTCGCCTCGATCGAATTATGTATTTGATATTACTCGCTGGGGTTGGGCGAAGCATTCGGGTATAAAATTGTTCGCAATTGTCGAATTCTGTCGCCCGAATGCTTCGCCCCTACAATCTTTACTACATGACTTATTAACTAACAGCTACAGCCTCCCCCAACGGATGCTGCTGCAAAACAGCTTGCAAATACTTCCCAGTATAAGAACGAGAATTTGCCGCCACATCCTCCGGCGTCCCCGCCACAATAATTTCGCCGCCCTTATCTCCCCCTTCAGGCCCCAAATCGATCGCCCAATCGCAGCACCGAATCACATCTAAATTGTGTTCGATTACCAAAATTGAATTACCCTTATCCACCAATCTTTGCAGCACATTTAACAAATGGTGAACATCATAAAACGACAAACCCGTCGTCGGTTCATCGATTAAATAAAGCGTCTTCCCAGTAGCGCGGCGCGACAGTTCTGTTGCCAATTTTACCCGCTGCGCTTCGCCCCCAGAAAGCGTCGGCGCCGGCTGTCCCAACTGAATGTAACCCAAACCGACATCAACCAAAGTTTGCAGTCTGGCGCCCGCCCTGGGAATATTTTTAAACATCTCCAAAGATTCCTCTACAGTCATGTTCAAAACATCAGAAATCGACTTGCCTTTGTACTTCACTTGCAGCGTTTCCCGGTTGTACCGTGCACCCTTGCAAACCTCACACTGCACGTAAACATCCGGCAGAAAATTCATCGAAATCACGTTCACGCCTTGGCCGCCGCAAGCTTCGCACCTTCCCCCTTTCACGTTAAAAGAAAACTGCCCCGCTTTGTAACCTCTGGCCTTCGCTTCAATGCTTTCGGCAAACAAATCCCGAATCACATCAAAGACTCCCGTGTAAGTAGCGGGATTAGAACGCGGAGTACGGCCGATGGGAGATTGGTCAATTACAATTACCTTATCAATCACATCCTCTAGAGAGCGTTCGCCTTTAGTTTTGAGGGCGTCCATATCGGGCGGTAAAGGCACTTTTTTGGTGATATAGTGTTGCAGTGACGGGTAGAGCAATTCATTGATTAAAGTTGATTTTCCCGAACCGGAAACCCCCGTCACGCAGACGAGTTTTCCCAGCGGAATTTCCACATCAATATTTTTTAAATTGTTGCGCCTCGCATTTGTGATTGAAAGAGCTTTGCCGTTGCCTTTTCTCCTTTCATTAGGGGTTTCAATTACTCGCTTTCCCGACAAATAAGCACCAGTCAAAGATTCCTCGGCCGTTAACAAATTTTCTAAACTTCCTTGCGATATAATTTTACCACCGTGAACGCCGGCACCGGGCCCGATATCGACAATGTGGTCGGCCGCTCGCATGGTTTCTTCATCGTGTTCTACGACAATCAAAGTATTGCCTAAATCGCGCAATTTTGTTAAGGTTTGCAGTAGGCGAAAATTGTCTCTTTGGTGCAGTCCGATGCTCGGTTCGTCCAAAACGTAGAGAACACCTGTCAAACCAGAACCGATTTGAGTCGCCAGCCGAATTCGCTGGGCTTCTCCGCCAGAAAGCGTCATTGCTGCGCGGTCTAAAGTCAGGTAATCTAACCCGACATCGAGCAAAAATTGCAGCCTTGCTTTGATTTCTCTCAGGGCTAAATCGGATATTTGGAATTGCCGATCGCTCAATCCCAAATTATTTACTCGTTCGCGACATTCGCGAATCGAAATACTCGTTAAATCCACAATTCCGTACTGTCCCAACCGCACCGAAAGCGCCTCTGTTTTCAAGCGTTTGCCGTGACAAACCTCGCAAGAGCGATCGACCCGATACTGTTCCAACTTCTGCTTGATCAGATCGGAACCAGTATCGTCGTACTGGCGCTGCAACATGGAAATTACGCCCTTAAAATCTCTTTTCAAATCGGTGGTGTTGCCGTCTCGCTTCTTACTTTCTGAGGTACCCTTGGACTCATTGCCGTACAAAATCACGCGCTGGTGTTCGGGCTTTAATCGATACCAAGGAGTGTCGATATCAAACCCGCAAGTATCAGCAATACTGCACAGCAAAGAAAGATAATAAGAATTGTCTTTGTCAGACCAAGGTGCGATCGCACAATAAAGAGGTGCTTTCTCGTCGGGAACTACCAACTCCGGCGCAAAAGTCCGCAAACTCCCCAAACCGTGGCAGTTCTGGCACGCGCCGTAGGGCGAATTAAACGAAAATAGCCTGGGGGAAAGTTCTTCCATTACCGCGCCGTGTTCGGGACAAGCAAAGTTTTCGGAAAATACGATCGGCCCCTGTGGTTCGGAATTTTCATCACTCGGTAACTCTTCAATTATCGCAATTCCCTCAGAATGGCGCAAACAAGTTGCCAGAGAATCAACTAAACGTTCTTCTAAACCGGGTTTTTTAATTAACCGATCGACAACTATCTCAATATTGTGCGTATGATTTTTATCTAATTCGATATTTTCCGAAAGTTCTAAAATTTCTCCGTCAACTTTGACGCGGATAAATCCTTCCGCAGCTATACTCGACAATAATTTGCGGTGAGTGCCTTTTTTTCCGCGCACAACTGGTGCCAGAAGGTGAAAGCGAGTGCCGTCGGGAAGTGCCATGACTCGATCGCACATTTCATCAATTGTCTGCGGCGCAATGCTGCGATCGCAAATCGGACAGTGCGGTTCACCGGCTCTGCCGTAGAGCAATCTGAGATAATCGTAAATTTCTGTAACAGTGCCAACAGTCGATCGCGGGTTGTGAGAAGTTGACTTTTGGTCGATCGAAATAGCCGGACTCAAGCCTTCGATCGCGTCCACATCCGGTTTGTCCAACTGTCCCAAAAACTGGCGCGCGTAGGCGCTGAGAGACTCCACGTAGCGGCGCTGTCCCTCGGCAAAAATTGTATCGAAAGCGAGGGAAGACTTACCAGAACCGGAGACACCCGTAAAAACTATCAGACGATCGCGCGGCAGTTCCAGATCGATATTTTTCAGGTTGTGCTGTCTCGCACCGCGAACCCGAATCATATTTTGGTTGTTAGAGTGAGAATTCGTCACATTATGCCCGTTGCGGGATGCACTTGGCTGGCTGTTTGAGGTTTCGGCGCGTTGGGACATGAGAGTAGTGCAAAACAGTGCTTAACCATCTTAGCGCTGCAGATCGAATAGCTGGCATCCAAACTCAAGAATATCAAAGAATTGTCAAATAGGTTTCCGTCGGCCCGTCGGGCAAAACCTTCAAACTTTGATGCTTCAAATCCACTTCAATTCCCAACGCTTCCATCGGAATCACGCCTAAAAGTGGCGTTTTCCCCTCGGGCAATTCCAGACACTCAAAAGTGCCTTCGCGCCCGCACAGAGAAATCTTGGCATCTTGAAAAATCCTCGCTTCACTAATGCCCGTCGCTGTTTCCACAACTACTTGCTTGAGAATTTTCAAACCCAGTCGGGCAATGACATCTTTAGGCAAACACAAAGTTGTCGCGCCCGTATCTACCAAAACATTTTCTAGAATAACAGACCTGACTTGCTCCATTGGAATCAGACCATCTTCTGCTTTCCCTTCGTCCAGCCGATTCGTAATTACTAGAGTTGTGATAACTTTTCCCATTGGGGTTTCCGTAGTTGTTTCCATTACGTTCAAATTATCATAAATTTCTCCTTTAATTTTAGCACATATTTCCACATATTGTAGGGCGATATACTCCCACTTTGCACCGCCAACCTGACGAATATCTCTGCCTAAATCATCACATTATTGCACGCCAATAAACTTGTGAGTTTGCAAAGATAACTTGTAGCTAGGATTTTGTTTCAGCAATTCCAATATTATGGGAATCGCTGAATCTTTCGAGTTCCATTCTGGTTGCAAAAAAACCGGAATCTTCACATTACTTGCCAAATGCTTGTGATAAAATTCAACTTCTTCGCCAGTGCTAACCACCAACTTAATTTCATTAGCTCTAGTCCAAAAAAGCTCTTGCACCGGATATTTAGGGTTGATGTGTTCCTTAGGAGAAAGAGTAATCCAAGCCTGCGGCGAAACATCCTGCCAGCAAGCACCAGAAGTTTCAATACTCACCTGCTTGTCAGCTTCTAACAAAGCTTCAACTAACTCCGGCAAATTCTGGTGTATAAAAGGTTCGCCGCCAGTAATGACAACTCTCGGAGACTGCAATTGAGCGAGCAATTGTGCGATCGACTGCGGCACAGACGGCAAACCTTTGCCCCCATTTGCGTAACCGGTGTCGCACCAAGGACACCCCACAGGGCAACCTGCCAATCTGATAAAATCCACTAAAGTCCCCGTCCAGTAACCTTCGCCTTGAACAGTACACTGAAAAGTTTCGTGAATCGGTAATTTTACCTGCAAATTTGAACCCAGCATTTGCGCCTCTGATTAACTAAAAAATAAATCATTCTCTAGGGTACGCATTGCGAACCTTACTCTATACTTTTGAGTTTTTAGGGTGCGAATTGCGCACCTTACTCCTATATAAAACTGACTTGTATATTCTTGAATAATTAGCAGTTTGTGGCAATTTAAAATGAACCGCAAACCGCAAACAACTCTTTAATTATCCTGTTCAGGTTCCATCATAGTAGCCCAGCGGCGTTTCAATGCCAAAGTCAGCCCGTCACCAATGGGGACAACACTGAGAGTAACTCTGGGATCGTTGCGCAATTTGTCGTTAAAAGTACGAATGGCGGTGGTACTTTCGTCTTGTACTTGAGGGTCAGCAACTCGTCCTGACCACAGAACATTGTCAATTACAACTAAACCGCCATTGCGTACAAGTTGCAGCGATCGCTCAAAATAAGCCTCATAATTTTCTTTATCGGCGTCGATGAAGGCAAAATCAAAGGTTCCTGCTTGTCCTTCAGCTATTAACTTGTCGAGAGTATTTATTGCTGGGCCCAACTGCAAAGAAATCTTGTTGGCGACACCCGCAGCTTCCCAATAGCGTCGCGCGATCGCAGTATATTCCTCGCTGACATCGCAGGCAATAATTTGACCGTTAGGAGGCAGCGCTAAAGCTACGCACAGCGAGCTATAACCAGTAAAAACGCCAATTTCTATGGTTTTGGTCGCTCCCATAAGCTGCACCAGCATCTCCATAAACTGACCTTGTTCGGGAGCAATCTGCATCATAGCCCTAGGATGCTTAGCAGTTTCTTCCCGTAGGGAAGCGAGAATATCGGGTTCCCGCAGAGAAATAGATAACAGATAATCGTAAAGTTGATTTTCTAGGCCAAGAGTTGAGTTCGCCATCGGTTTGTCCTTCCTGCTGACTTTTTATTTGAGATTGTAGACGCGCAGTTAATGGAAATCGGAGACTGTAGAGTTAAATTTGGCACCTATTTTGCTGTGGCTGATGACAGGTTGCAGTAGCAGTGTCTCGTTTATGGAGAGGCAACTTGCAAAACGCGCGATCTAGTTCCAAACCAGTTTATCTCAGCCACAGGTGATTTAGCAGCTCTGGAAAAGAAAAATCGATACAGGGGAGCGTTTTGAGATGGCGGCGTTCCTAGCACTAGCACCGCGTAACGCCGTTAGTGATAGCAGTTTAAAAGATGAATGCAACTGTGGACAAGCTGCAAACCCATACATAATCAGCCATTGCTCATCTCAAGTCTCAAATCTCAAATGCTATGAGTTGGGTAGAACGTGACCGAAAGCATCTAGGATACAAGCCCCCGGATTCATCCGTGGATAAATAAAAAACCTGTATCCGATAAAGGAGCCCCCGAATTTATCCGTGGGGTCAATGCTTCAATTCTTTAATCTAAAATCTAAAATCTAAAATCTAAAATCGATTGACTTCATCCCGATCGCTAAGTAGATGAACTGCGAAAAGCATAAGTAGTCAAAAGTGAGTGAAATGAAGCAATCGCAGAGGTTGTGATTAGTTTACATTTTGTTACGTTGTCAAGTTTTTGCGTGTCGCTCTACTTAATTTTCAATGACTAATTATTGAGAAGTTACGCACTCTCAAAAAACAAACCGTTTCATTTAACTCTTATTGATGGGTTAAAGCCGGTGTATTTTCCTGGAACAAAGCAGGGGCCTGGAAACACTGGTGTCGCGGAATATGACTAATCACTAATAAACTGGGTTTAATAGGACGATTGCTTAACTGTCACAGCTTATTGCTGCACACCTAAACAACCTACCCACAATCAGTACAACATTCCAGGATTTAGGTATACCAAGTATTTGTGGGAAATTTTCAGGTTTCTATCAACCCTTGCTCCGCACTATTACTGATAACGAATAAACAGGGTTTAATAGGACGATTACTTAACTGTCACAGTTTATTCCTCCATACTTAAACAACCTACCCACAATCAAAACAACATTCTACCAAGGCGATAGTTATGTATTACAGTTTTGCAGGTTTCGGTGCGGCGACGGGCATATTTTTATTGTTAGTTTTTGCCATTCTGCAATGGTTGCACGTCTCCGCTGGCAGTTTTATTGATTGGGTAATTGCCATTGCTATTTTTGAATGGCTGTTGCTGATAGTTACAGTTCCTTGGAATATCCATTTTGAAGCTAAAGAAGTTTTAGCGCAAGCCGCAGAATCTACCAAAAAAAATATTGCTGTCGATCAGGAACAAGTCAAATACGTTACTGTATTAGTTAGCCGATCGCTCTTTGTGGCGATCGCACTTCACCTGTTTAGCGCGATCGCACTTTACGCCCTAGCCGCCGCTGGAATTAGTGCTGTTGGCTATCTCAGTTCCGCTGCTGCACTGCTGTTAACTGTAATGCGTCCAGCTATCCGAGGTTATCATTATTTAGCCCAGCGGCTGACAACTATCCGCCGCCAATTTTTGCACCCCCGCGAAGATATTGTCGAACTCCGCAGCCGCTTTGCAGAATTAGAATCTACAGTTAGAGATTTGACCAATCAATTAAGTTCAGACAATCCGAATTCGTGGGTGGCTGTCCAAAATCGGGAGCAACAGGCGATCAAAATACAATTAACTAATTTATCCGCATCTCTACAATCTTTGCAAGCGACAAATCAGGCAGAACACACTAAACTCAGAAGAGATGCAGAAAGTGCGATCGCCCAACTCACCGATGACGGACAGTTTCTCAACCACGTCCGCGAAATCATCCGCTTCTATAAAGAAGCATAAAAGAAGTCATTAGTGATTAGTCATTACTGATTAGCCATTAGTCATTAATGATTAGTCATCAGTCATTCTCCCAATTACCCATTCTCAATTTCCCCTTCCCAATTATCTACCTTTAGATAGATGTCAAAAAATCGCAAGCTGTGAAAGCGGCAATGTAGAGATAATTTTATCAGTCTTAAGGAAGACTCAATAAATGTATTTTTCATATAGCAACCGCCCTGACGGTTAGCAGGTTCTTAATTCCTGAAACCCTTGCCGAAGATTGCTTCTTCCTTTTCTCGTAGATAACTAAAACCTTTTTGCTTCTTCCTTGTTCCTTCAACATCTGCTATAAAAGCAAGTTCTCGAAAACTATAACCAAAGATAGTTTGTGAATGAGCTAGCTTGGCCTTAATATTTAAACATAAGCCAAACATCTTTTTGAAAAGATAACTCAGGAATAAATCATGACTAATCGCCAACCAACACCGCCCGACGAAGAAATTAGCAAATCAACACCCGCCGACGAACAAATCGAAGCTAATATGGAAGCCCCGCACTACGACAGGGGCATTACTCCTGCGGAGACAGCAGCGCGGCAAGAACGCGAAGGCGCTAACTTCATGCACCCTACCACCGAAGGGAAGCAGAAAGGTGCAAAAACTGATGACCAAACCGATGACGAAAGCATTCACACTACAGATGGTTATACAGTAGACAAAGAAGGTCTAGTTAACAATTACGCGATCGAACCGGAAATGTACATCAACGAACCGGGCGATTTGAGAGAAAAAGAGGAAGCCGAAGCCCAAGAACGCGCTCGCATTCTCGCAGAAGTCAAAGATAAAAAAGGCGAGGAAGGAAAACTAACCGATGAAGAAGACACCCGCGGCAAAGGGCCGGGAATTATCTAGATTGTGTGGTTGGTAGTTGCATTTGGGCGCGCGAGGTTGCAACTGTAAAGCAAAGGGGGGGTTGTTATAGTTCCGGCAGTTATCGATCGATATTTCCGGTAAAACCCGCCCCTATCTTGCTGGAGACTTCTGTTTTTAGATTTGAGAGTTGACATCGATAAATTACCGTCTGTATTGGTCTGTTTTCACAGCACAAACTCAAAAACGCCTTAAAATTACTCAAGCCCTAACATTTTCCTTCAGCCAATTAAACTTAGCCTGAGCCAGCGCCAAATTTTCCAGGACGTTAGGATTGATATCCTCCCGTTCAAATTCGGGTTTATCTAATTCTATATTGCGCCCGTATTCTATATGTCTGATCGTACCGCGCATCCTGTCTGCCAGACACAGTGAAATTCCATAATAAAACCGGGAAGCAAAGCCCATATCCTGTTGAAGTTTGATTACTAACTGCCGCCTGGGAATTGCCAGCAAGTGAGTTTCTTCGATCGCCTTCACCGTTGCCAGAGGAGGGCGAGCGTCAATAAAAGAGACTTCTCCAACCAGTTCTCCGCTGGCTATTTTAGCAAGTTCTTTAGTCGCCTCAGCCTCGATCAAAACGCTTAAACTCCCATCCAAAACAATGTATAGCGCATCGATCTGTCTCCCTTCATGGATCAAAATCGCGCCCGGATCTAGAACTTCCTTTTTGCCTTTTTGGACGATCCAGTTGATATCGTCATTATTTAACTGGCTCAAAATGAAAAGTGCTTTTTTTCTGCTGCTGTCGGCCATAAGTTTAGCTCCCGATGTTTCTTTTTTCTTATATAAAATTTAGAGTACACCCGGTTGCAACTTCTTCCGAAGCAGTAACTCCTGACTCAATCAGTTTTTTTTATCCTGCCTAACTTCTTCGCCAAACTTTTCTCGGGTCAGCCTTGCCCATAGCAGAAGATCGATCGAACTGAATCATAATCTCTAAATAGTAGCATTTGTTAAACAATCTTTTTTAAGTCGATCGGCATCCACAAAATCCCGCGAAATGCCCGTCTCAAAGGCAATTGGGTTCGCCCCCACAGTTTTGGGGCGGGATGGGGCGCGGCAGAAAATGCTCCGCGCCCAGTCTTGCTCACTAAATCGATCGCAAATCGGGATAGCCGGCCAACATATCGTCAGCAGTCAGAGTGTCCCCGTTCGCTTGAGGAGTCCACAGCACCTCAACCGCCAGCAACTGCTCGCTCGATACTCCGCCAATCTGGCGCAAAGCTTGGCGCAAATCTTCAGAGTTTTTCACTGCTGGCAATTGCAATTTGCCTTGAGTACCGACAAGCACCGTCACCACAATAAATTCCCCGGGATCTGAATTCAAATCAGAGGCAACCAGCGCGCCATTTTCCTGCGAACCTGGCAGGACATTGCTGCTCCCTGCTTGGCGGAGCTGATTGTTATAATTCGAGAGCGTTTCTTCAGTAAATTTACTGCGTTCTGCCAAAGAAAGTTGATTAAACTTAGCTTCGGCTGCTTCTAAGCGAGTTTGCACAGATTCAGCGCCCGCGTAAACCCAGTATTCAGGATGCCGCAGCAGCGCCAGAGTAGATTCTTGCACCACTTGAGCGCGACCGGCCGCTGTATCGGTATCCGCTTTGCGCGCTAGGGAGTCGAGTTCGGCTTGCAAACCGCGGGCCTCTGCTAGCAAACCAACTTGCAAGCGGGCGACAGATACGGTGGTAGTGGGAGCGCTGTTGCCCAGTTCGTCAGTTCCGCCTCCGGCGCGGCGGAAGCTTTGGACGAGGAAATTAGCGATCGAGATAAAAATCAAAATCGAGAACAGGCCGCCAAACCCGCCCCCAAAGCCAAAAAACGGCAGTAAGAACGGGAAACCGAAGCCGCCGCCAAAGCCACCGCCCGGGTAGTAACCGCCTCCCGACGGCGCGTAAGTGCGGCTCGGCGATGAGTAACTGGGCGCCGGAGCTCTAAAAGATCCGCCCCCGATGCGTCCTCCGCTGCGGGCAGCCAGAGCTCCGTCAGCGTTACCGAGGGCTAGCGTCAGTACCAGACCGATCGCGAATAGTGGTTTCAAAAGCGGTTTCATCTTTGAAATTAGTTGCTTGTACATAAGACCGTTACTATTCGATACATTTATAATTTACCGTCTATTCTCGCTTCTGGGCACCCTGGTTGCAGGTGTGAAGCCAGCGAGATATCCGTACTAACCGATCCGAGAAGCAGCGTTAGGGCTGTGTCTGGGAAAGGGAAAGGCTACAAAGGACTTGCATTCCTGACTGGGAACAATGGACATCGCGGGTTTTACAGAAGTTTACTTAAGTACAGGGCGATCGGCCAACAATAAGCTCTAGACTTTTAAAGAAACCCCGCGAGTCCTAGAAAACAGGCATTTATCTACCGTAAAAAAAACATTATGTTTCCAACTCACCGCCCCCGCCGCCTCCGCAACCATCCCCAACTCCGCCGGATGGTACGCGAAAATATCTTGACAACCAGCGATTTAATTTACCCCCTATTTGCCGTACCGGGGGAAGCTTTTGCCAAAGAAGTCACATCGATGCCGGGAGTTTACCAGCTATCGGTAGACAAAATAGTAGAAGAAGCAAAAGAAGTCTACGACCTCGGCATTCCGGCTATTATTTTATTCGGCATTCCCGCAGATAAAGACACAGATGCTACAGGTGCTTGGCACGACTGCGGCATCGTCCAACAAGCGACGGAAGCAGTTAAAAAAGCCGTACCGGATTTAATCGTCATGGTCGATACTTGTCTGTGCGAATATACCAGTCACGGTCACTGCGGCTATTTGGAAGTCGGAGATTTAAGCGGCCGCGTCTTGAACGATCCCACACTAGAATTGCTGAAGAAAACCGCAGTTGCTCAAGCTAAAGCTGGTGCAGATATTATCGCACCTTCGGGAATGATGGACGGTTTTGTCGGAGCAATCCGCCAAGGATTGGACTCCGCTGGATTTGAAGATATTCCCATCATGTCTTACGCCGCAAAATACGCCTCAGCTTATTATGGCCCGTTCCGGGATGCGGCCGATTCTGCTCCGCAATTTGGCGATCGGCGCACCTATCAAATGGACCCGGGAAACGGCAAGGAAGCTCTTAAAGAAATTGCTCTCGACATTGCCGAAGGTGCAGATATGCTCATGGTTAAACCCGCTTTAGCTTACATGGACATCATCTGGCGCGTGAAGGAAGCAACTAACCTGCCAGTTGCTGCTTACAACGTTTCTGGAGAATATGCGATGGTGAAAGCCGCCGCCCTCAACGGTTGGATAGACGAAGAAAGAGTAGTGATGGAAACTTTGACAGGATTCAAGCGTGCTGGTACTGATTTGATTTTGACTTATCACGCCAAAGACGCCGCGCGCTGGCTGCAAAACTGATTCACTCGATTAGAGATTAGAGATTAAAGAATTGACTCCACAGCACAATCTTCAGGTGTTCTCGTGGAGTCAATACCTCTCTCGATAGATGATTTTTGAGCAATTAGGCAACACACAAGCTATCGCTTACGCTTACCGATGGATGACGCCTCGAAACCCCGGTTTTTTACCGTTTTAGTGGGCTGTAACGAAGTATTGCTATGAAAAAACTCGGTTTCTCTGCAGACAAACTCCAGACCCCTAAAAAATCAGTCATTCCTATCTAAAATCTCAAATGGTATGAGTTATAAGTTGGGAATTTTGACTCAAAGACTTTTTTACAAAATTTACCCCAAAAAGTATTAATCATCACCGAAATTACTTAGAAAATATGTATCAATAAAAATAGTTTTGTAAATGGGGAATTCAACCATTGATCGTTCCCAAGCAAAATCAACTTTCACTCCTGTAAAACAGTAAAAGTCACACAGTTTAGATACAACTTGAAGGCAGATTGAGCATGACATCAACGACTAGGGATTCCAGTCACATTCAATTTTGTATAGGTCGCGATCGCGCAGACATCGCACAGATCCAAGAACTATTTAAAGCCGCCGCCTTTTGGGCGAGGGAACGCAAGATAGAAGATTGGGAAATTGCGATCGCCAACAGCGAACCTGTTGTTACAGTGTGGGACGGCTCACGGGCGATCGGCTTTGCCAGGGCCACCTCAGACGGCATCTATCGAGCCACCATCTGGGATGTCGCCATTCACCCGGATTACCAAGGTGCAGGACTCGGTCGCAAATTAGTGCAAACCGTCTTGAGTCACCCTCGAATGTGCCGAGTAGAGCGAGTTTACCTGATGACAACTTACAAACAAAGCTTCTACGAGCGCATCGGTTTTCAGAAAAACGCTAGCACCACCATGGTACTTGAAAATCAGCTTCTCGAAGAGAATCTCGAATTAGAAATTAGCAACGGCGAATTGCTAAGGGCTAATTGTTAAATAAGCAGAAAACTTGCACCCAAATTGCCTCAAAATCTCTTAAATGTAGGTGCGCAATGCGCACCTTACTCCCGCTCGATAATTTCCCTCTTCCTTCCTTCTTCACTCTTTCATCTTGACGCTTGACTTCTTCCCTCCATCCCTTAATCCGTTAAACAATCCATTCCCTTCTTCCTTCTTCACGAATTTGCCAAAGGAATAGAACACTGAGTCCGGTTAAAATTGGACTCTTCGGACTCAGAAGGCACGGCCAGAACCTCCAACTTTCCGTTCATCAAACTTAAAAGAGTCTGATTCATCAATAATCTCATTCCAGAAGAAACCTTAGAATTATCGCTGCTCTTAGTAGCATCACACTCCAAATCGTGCTTAAGCAAATCCCAAGACTCGCTCCAAGCACTTACTGAACGCTGATCGTCAACCCAAATGTGAACGTATCCAGATTCCGGCGAAGAATGCGCCGAAACAGAAATACTCCCCTCCTCCATCTGAGCAACAGCCGTATCTACCAAATTGACTAAAACTTGTCTAAACCTCGGCAAATCTGCCAATACATAAATTCCGGGATCGGGCGGTAATATCTCCAAACGAATGCTGCGATTTGCAGCTTGCAAGTAAGTTAAATCATCTACTTCATCAAAAATCGCAGCTAACTGAATCGGCTCAATATCCATCGTTTCAGTGCCGTGTTCAGTTTTAGCAACAAAGATAATTTCATCTATCAATTTCACCAGCTTAAGTGCGGCGAGGTGAGCTTGCTCGACAAACTCTCGTTCCTCAGCAGGATCGTCGCACAGATCCGACAGAATTAATTGCAGCGTACCAATCATACTGCTCAGGGGCGATCGCAACTCGTGAGAAGTTCGAGCCAAAAAACCCGCCTTAAATTGGCTCATCTCCGATGCCATCTGATAAGCCAATTGAGTTTGCTTAAGTTGCTCGGAAAGGGCATCAAACTTCTCTAAGTGAATTTCTTGAGGAGGTGGCTGCACTTTGGGCGCAGGTTCGGGCGGTTGCGAGCTTTTTTGCCGCAGGCGCCAAATCCAACTGCTTCCCAAACCCAACCCCAGTCCCATACCTAAATATATCAAGTCGCTCCAGCCGATCGGCGCCATATTGCTTTGCCTTGGAGTTTAGCTTTTAGCATTCTAACTCGATCGTGCCTTGTCGCAATATTTCCCACTCGCTGCCCGTCCATTTAGCCACAGTGGAAGGCAAACTCGAAGCTGTTGTCGCTGTTGCTAATTCAGAAGCAACTAATGTCAAGACTTCTGGAAAGTGAGCCTCAATTTCTGTCACAGACTCCAGAGGCGGCTGACCGGATAAATTAGCACTGGTAGTAGCCAAAGGGCCTGTCTGCTCTAGAATCTTTAGGGCAAGGGGAAGGTTAGGCACTCGTATTCCGATTGTAGTCCGATCGATCGAATTCATGGCCGCCGGGACTTTTGCCGAAGCCGGCAGCACCAAAGTTAACGCCCCCGGCCAATAGGATTGGGCCACTTGCTGCCACAAGTTTAACTCTGCTGGACTTCCCTGCACGTAAGGCCACAAAGCCTGGGCCGATGCTGCCATCAAAATCAGCGGTTTGTCTTGACTGCGACGTTTAGCTGCAAAAATCAGCTCCGAGCGATCTGGCCGCGCAGCCAAAGCGGGTACAGTATCTGTGGGAAAGCTTACAATATAATCTCCTGAAATTGCCCCTTGAATCAAGGAGTCGATCGAAACTTGCGCCATTCGATTTTAGATTTTAGATTTTAGATT